>CADCTO010000157.1 GCA_902805585.1 uncultured Armatimonadota bacterium
CCCCACTCCGACGAGCTGGCCTACGCGCTCTGGCACGGCAAACTGTGGGGCGTCCACCTGAACGACCAGAACGGCCTGAAGTACGACCAGGACAAGACCTTCGGCAGCGTCGACCTGCGCCGCGCCTTCAACGCCGTGGACGTCCTGGTCCGCGGCGGCTACGGCAGTCGGGGCGAGGTGGTCGGGCTGGACGTCAAGGCGATGCGGACGCAGCCCCACGAGATCGCCTGGAAGCACCTCGCCAACAGCAAAGAGGTCTTCGAGCGGCTGGTCGAGGTGTCCGCGCGCATCGACCGGCAGGAGTGGGCCGCGTACGTCGAGGCCCGCGATTACGAGGGCCTGGAGATGTTCGTCCTGCGCAACCTGCTGGGCGGCGGCGCGTGAACCGCCCTCCGGAGAACGCGGTCCGCGTCGACGCGGAAGCGTTGAACGCCTTCGTGGGCGGCGTGTTCGAGCGCGCCGGCGTTCCCCCGGCGCAGGCCGCGTTCCTGGCCGACTTGCTGGTCGCCAACGACCTGCGGGGGGTCTTCAGCCACGGCACACGCCAAGTCGCGGCGTACGTCGGGCACTTCCGCGAAGGGCGCCTGAACCCCGCGCCCGAGGCACGGGTGGCGGACGAATCGCCGGCGACGCTGGTCGTGGAGGGCGACGGCGGACTGGGCTACTTCGCCGCCCACCGGGCCGCCGGCCTGCTCGGCCCCAAGGCGCTCGAAATAGGGGTCGCGGCGGCCCTCACTCGCGACCACGGCCACATCGGCGCGGCGGGGATCTACGCGCGCGTCCCCCTGGAACACGGGCTGTTCTGCTTCGTCACCTCGGGCCACCAGCTCGGCCTGAAGCCGGGACAGAGCGTTTTGCACGCGGCCGGCGGCTCGCCGATGGCGTTCGCCCTGCCCACCGGGGAGGAGCCCCCCTTCGTGCTCGACTTCGGGGCGATGCACGACCTGTACCCCGGCGCCGAGCACGTCGACGAGATCATCGCGCTGGCCCCGGGGACGGTGTTCCGCGCCCTCGGCCTGGGGGCCGTCTGCCAGGCGCTGGGCGGCTTCCTCGCCGGGGTGCCTCTCGATCCGGAGCGGGCCGAGCGCCGGTGGCCGGGCGCGGACCAGGGCAGTTTCCTGATCGCCGTGGATCTCGCACGCTTCTTCCCGCTCGACGCGTTCAAAGCGGAGATGGACGCGTACGCGCAAGCCGTCCGCCGGATGGAGCCGCTCCCCGGTTTCGAGCATGCGCGGCTCGCGGGCGCCCCGGAATGGGAACAGGAGGCGACCTACCGGAACGAAGGCATCCCCGTCGCCCCCCAGCACGCCGCCGCGCTGCGGACGCTGGCGGATGATTTCGGCGTCTCCGCCCCGCTCTGATGGCGGACAGGCCGGCACGCAGCAACGGCTCGTCAAGGAGAGTAACGTGGTCGAACACATCGTTTTGTTTCGGTGGAAGGAAGACGCCGCGCCGGAGGCGATCGCCCGCGCGATGGAGGGCCTGCGCGACCTCAAAGGCAAGGTGCCCGGCATCGTGGACCTGAGCTGCGGGGAGAACTTTTCGGACCGCGCCGAGGGCTTCCACTGCGGGCTGGTCGTCCGTTTCACCGACCGGGCGGCGCTCGACGCCTACGGCCCCCACCCGGCCCACCGTGCGGTGGTGGAAAACCGGATCGTCCCCATCCGCGACCGGGCCCTGGCGCTCGACTACGAGTTTTAAGGGCGATGCCGACGTCGACGATTCCGGACGCGGCCCGTCTGCTCGGCTTCTACCGGGGCGAGGCCGACGGGCCGCCGGGGGTGCGCATCGACAGCATCTGGAACTGGGACCACCGGACGCTGGAGGAGCGGCACGACTTCATCCAGTGGCTGTTCCCGACGATCGATCCGAGCTGGGCGAACTTTTCGGCGCCGGCGCTGGACGAGGCGTCGATGGCAGCGTTCCGGTCCGAGCCGGGCCTGCGGCGGCGCGTGCTGCACTCGCTCCGGGTGATGCTGGATTTCTACGGCCTCCGGCTCGACGACTCCGCCCCGGAGGCGCCCGCCGTGGCCCGTAACGACCAGTTCCCCGAGCGCAAAGAGAACTGGCTTGCGAACCGCCACAACCACCTGCGCATCTCGCGCATCCTGGCGAGCCTGAACGCACTCGGCCTGCCCGAGCACGCCCAGGCCTTCTTCGCGTGCCTGTCCGACATCTACGACGAGGAGCGCGGCCGCATCGACGAGACGACGTTCGCCTACTGGCAGGCAAGGGCCGGGGAATAAACACGATGCCGCAAACACACGCTAAGCTCCGGGTCGCCCTGGTCGGGCTGCGCTTCGGCGCCGCGTTCGTGCCGATCTACCAGCGCCACCCCGACGTCGAGCGGGTCGCCGTCTGTGACCTGGATGAACGACTGCGGGCCGAAGTCGGAAACCGCCACGGTGTCGCGGACCGGTTCGGCCGCCTCGAAGACATCCTCGCGGATGCCACCTACGATGCCGTGCACCTCGTCACGCCCGTCTCGGAACACGCACGGCAGACCCTCGCCGTCCTGGACGCCGGAAAACACTGCGCGTGCGCCGTCCCGATGGCGGCGCGCCTGGAGGACCTGCGGGACATCGTGGCCGCCCGGCGTGCCGCGGGCAAGAACTACATGATGATGGAGACATCGGTCTACACCCGCGAATTCCTCTACGCGAAGCGGCTACGGGACGAGGGCGCGCTGGGAACCCTGACCTTCCTGCGCGGGGCGCATATCCAGGACCTGGAGGGCCTGCCCCCCTACTGGCAGGGCTACCCGCCCATGCACTACGTCACGCACGCCCTCGCGCCGCTCCTCGCGCTCGCCCACACGCGTGCGGCCCGGGTCTGCTGCTTCGGCTCCGGGACGCTGCCGCCCGACGAGCGCGGCGCTTATGACAACCCGTTCCCACTGGAGACCGCCCTGTTCCGGCTGGAGGGCACAGACCTCGCCGCCGAGGTGACGATGGCCTTCTTCCGGACCGCGCGGCCCTACGTGGAAAGCTTCAGCGTCTACGGGGACCGGGGGGGCTTCGAATGGCCGCAGCAGGAGCACGAGGACGCGCTGCTCTTCCGGTTCGAGGAGCGCCCGCCCGGCCGGCGGGGCCGGCCGGTGCGCGCCGAGCGCGTCCGCGCCCCGTACCGCCCCGACCTGCTGCCCGCCCCCATCGCCCACTTCACCGAGAACGGCGGACACGGCGGCTCGCACCCGCATCTCGTCCACGAGTTCGTCCGCAGCATCGTCGAGCGCCGCGCGCCCGCGGTGGACGCCGTGACCGCCGCCGACTGGACCGCGGCCGGTCTCTGCGCGCACGCCTCCGCGCTGAAGGACGGCGAACCGGTCGCCGTGCCGGATTTCCGCGGATCCGCAGGAGAACCGAGGTAATCATGCCGCACCCAACGGGCCATACGGCAAGCGCTGAACTGGTAACGGTGAGCCGCATCTGGGACCGCGCGCCGCACAACGCCTTTACCGACCTGCTCCGCTTCCGGGGCCGGTGGTTCTGCGTCTTCCGTGAGGGGCGGGCCCACGTGTCGCCGGACGGGGCGCTGCGCGTGCTTGCCTCGGACGACGGCGAGCGGTGGCAGTCCGAAGCGCTGATCACCGCGCCGGACGCCGACCTGCGGGACGCCAAGCTCACGACCACGCCGGACGGCCGCCTGATGCTGACGGGCGCGGCGGCGCTGCACCCGCCGTCGGCGACCAACCACCAGTCGATGGCCTGGTTCTCCTCAGACGGGAAGACGTGGAGCGAAGGCCACAAGATCGGCGACCCGGACCTGTGGCTGTGGCGGGTCACCTGGCACCGCGGCGTCGCCTACAGCGTCGGGTACGGCACGCAACGCGACCCGGCCCGGCGGACCATCCGCCTCTACACGAGCCGGGATGGGAAGGTTTTCGAGACACGCGCCGACCGCATCATCGACAAGAACGGGATGAGCGAGCACGCCCTGCTCTTCCTGGAGGACGACACGTGCCTCTGCCTGCTCCGCCACGACGCCCCTTCCGGCGGCGGCGGAGCCGCCCAGCTGGGGAGGGCGCGGCCGCCCTATCGCGAATGGACGTGGAAGGACGCGTCCGCGCGTATCGGCGGCCCGCAGATGATCCGGCTCCCCGACGGGCGCATCCTCGCGGCCGGCCGGTTCCATGAGGAGCGCGCGCACACGGGACTTCGCGAACTCGATCCCGGGACGGGGGCATTCACCGGACGCCTGGCGCTTCCGTCCGGCGGGGACAACAGCTACCCCGGGATGGTCTGGCACCAGGGGCTGCTCTGGGTGAGCTACTATTCGTCCCACGAGGGCAAGGCCAACATCTACCTGGCGAAGGTCAAGGTATAACGAACCCCGCCCGGTGCCGACGTCCCAATGGCGGCACCGGGCGGGGTCGACAAGCCGCCGACCGTTACAGCTTCCAGGGGGCGCGGTACGGCTCGTGGAGGAAGCGGTTGGCCTCCTCGTCGCCGAGGAAGCGCTCGGTCTTCGGGTCCCAGGTGAGCGGCCGGCCGACCCGGTAGGCGATGTTGGCGATGATCGGCAGGACGATGACCTTGTAGCCGACCGCGGCGTTCATGACCGGCTGCTCGCGCGTCTTGATGCACCGGCGCCAGTTCCTCCGGTGCCGCTCGGTCGGGTCGGCCTCCGTCGGCTCCAGGAACGCCTTGAACCCGTTCGCCGGGGGCTGGTAGTCCTTGGCCTTCTGCTCCGTCTCGCAGCCGCCGTCGCCGCCGAGCACGACCAGGCTGTCCTTGTCGCCCTGGTAGGTGCCGCCCCACTCGCCCGGCAGGCGCGGGTTTACCGTCCCCGGCTGGTTCCAGGTCAGCGTCCAGTCCGGGTTCGTGAACTTCCACGTCGCGCGCATCGTGAGCGGCGCGTCGTAGACGCTGTTCGGATTCGTCTCACCGGCCGCCTCGACGGTCACCGGGCCGTGCAGATCGTCCGCGCCCACGCACCAGCAGACGATCGACAGGGCGTGGTTGCCGCGGTCGCGGATGAAGCCGCCGCCCGAATCCATCAGCCACCGGAAGTTGAAGTGGGCGATGTCGGGGTTGTAGGGCCGCCAGCGCAGAGGGCCCAGCCACAGGTCCCAGTTCAGGTGCGCGGGCGGCGCCTGCTCCTGGCCCCACTTGGCGTCTCCGACGTAGTTGTTGGGGTGCCAGATGTCTACGCGGCGGACCGTCCCGATCTGCCCGTTGCGGATGTAGTTACAGGCCGCGGCCGCCACCGGATTGGAGCGCCCCTGCGCCCCGATCTGGACGACACGCTTGTAGCGCTCGGCCGCGGCCACCATCGCCTGTCCCTCGGCGATGGTCTTGCAGGTGGGCTTCTCGCTGTACACGTCCTTGCCGGCCTGGCAGGCGTGGACGGTCATCAGGGCGTGCCAGTGGTCGGGCGTGCCGATGGTCACGGCGTCGATGTCCTTGCGGTCCAGCACGCGCCGGTAGTCGTCGGTCAGGAGCGGCGTGCCCTGGACGCGCTTGGCGGCGTTGGCGAGGTGGTTCGCGTCCACGTCACACAGCGCGGCGCAGGAATCCCCCACGATGTGGCTGCTGCCCATGCCGCCCACGCCGATGTGCCCGTACACGATCCGCTCGTTGGCGCCGAAGGCGCGGGCGGGGATGATGGTAGGGAACGCGGCCGTGGCCGCGGCGGTCACGCCCGCCGCGCCGGTCACTTTGAGCAGGTCACGGCGTGACAGCGCTGTCTTCTTCGATTTCATGATGCGTAGAACTCCTTGCTTGACTGCCCCTGCGGATGGCCCGGCGGCTTCAACCGCCGGGCCGAACCCGGGACGGCAGCGTCGCGACGAAGCCACCTACTTCGTGCCCCGCAAGAGGGCGTAAGCGCGCACGAAGCCGACGCACTGGGCCATGTCCGGCACCGGGTTTTCGGGCCGCTCCTCGTACTCGATGGAGACGTTGCCGTCGAACCTCTGGCGGCGCAGTTCGTCCAGGATGCCGGTGACGTCCGACACGCCCGTGCCGTACGGCACGTCCCGCCCGCCGGGCTCGGAGGCGTGCACGTCTTTGAGGTGCAGGCTCATGATGCGACCGCGGAGGATGCGTACCGCGTCCACCGGCTTGACGCCGGAGCGGACCCAGTGGCCCGTGTCGGCGCAGGCGCCCATCCGCGCGTCCCGATTCTTGACCAGGGACAGGACATAGTTCGGGTCCCAGATCTTGTAGTTCGGGTTGTTCGCCTGCCGCGGGTGGTTGTGGATGGCCATGCGGACGTCGTACTCCTTGACCAGCCGCTCGATCAGGTCCAGGGCCTCGGGGCCCGGCTCGCTGGTGACCGTCCGGATGCCCATCTTCTTGGCGAACTCGAACACCTTGCGGGACTCGGCCTCGTTGTTGGGCAGCCCGACCACGCCGTAGTTCACGGCCAGCACCTTGTTCTGGGCCAGCTTCTCCTTGACCTTGGCGATGACCTCGTCGCTCGCGTTATGGTCCAGCTTCGCGTCGGAGCCATCGAGGCCCAGCCGCTGGCCCGGGTAGAACTCGATCACCTTGCCGCCGATCTGGGCGGTCTTCTCGATGGCTTCCATCGCGCTGAAGTTCCGGAAACTGTACGCCTGCGACCCGAGCGCCCAACCCCCGACCCGGTACTCCGCCGGGATGGGCGTGGCGCCCCCCGCCGGGGTGCCGATGACTGACCAGAGAACCACTGCCGTAAGCAAGATAACTATCGTTTGTTTCTTCATAAACCCTTCCTATTTCGGGCGGTCACCATAGCACCGGCGCGGGCGGAAGCGCCCGCAGGCGTTCCCGTGCCCACGCTGAAGTGGCGGTATCGCCGCGTTTTGCGGCCGTGATGAGAGCGTAGCGCAACCGTTCGGGCGCGACGCCCAGATCCTCCACCAGGTCCCACAACCGCGGCAGCAGGTGCTCCTTGTAGTTCGACACCGCCTCGCCCAGCGCCTGCACAAGGCGCTGGGCATTTCGGTCGCGCTCCACGAGCAGGTACAGCACGTCGCCGTAACCCAGATGGGCGGCCCAGAGGTGCGCGTTCGCGATCCGGTCGGACGCCGCTGGGGTTGCGCCATGGTCGAGGAGCAGCCGTACCAGATCGCTCCGGTTGCGCCAGACGGCCACTATGAGTAACGGCCGGCGCCCCTGGGTCTTGAAGTTGGCATCGGCGCCCTGCCTCAACAAGTGCTCCGCTTCGACGGCATCGCCCGCTTCGACGGCCGCGAGCAACGCGAACTCGGCGGCATGCGCGGCTTCGAGCAAGGTTACCACGGACGCGTGCTCCGGCCGGAACTGCACTGTCCGAAGCGCCTTGGAAAACGCGGTGTCACCGAAGGAGTCCGCCTGGCGAGCGTCTGCTCCGTGTTCGAGAAGGAAGCGTATCATCTCTGTCCGGTCGTCGCCGGGGGGGCCGCCGCTCGCAGCGGCCATCAGAGGCGTCCAGCCGCCACCATCCCGGTGGTGGATGTCGGCGCCACGCTCCAGTAGCCGCCGGGCGGTTTTCACGTCGTGGAACCACGCCACCCAGAAAAACGCGGTCCGGCCTATGGTGTCCTGCGCGTTCACGTCGGCACCCTGGTCGAGCAGCGAGAACAGCGTGTCCATATCGCCCAGTTTGGCAGCCTCGACCGAGGTGATCCGCTCGCCGTAGTCGGAGAGAAGAGCCACCATATCTGCCCGACCGCGAAGGACAGCACGGTTCATCGCGGTCTGCCCGCGGTTGTTGGTCGCCTTCGGGTCTGCCCCGCGATCGAGCAGCAGGCGCACGACCGGGGCATGTCCCTCGAAAGCCGCTAACATCAAGGCGGTGTCGCCCCCCTGGTTATTGAACGGCTCAGGTGGCGACGGGGCGTCGATGATCGCGCCAGCGTCGAGCAACCCCCGCACTGCCTCCACATCTCCCCGCCTGGCCGCATCATGGAGCGGGCTGAGCACCGGGAACACCATCGTTCGCTCCCCGGAAACCCGGCGCTACTTCCCCGCCTTCTCGTGGGCGACGCGGCGCTTGCGGATGGCGAGCGGCACGTCGAGGTCGGCGTCGGGGTCGTGGTCCAGGCCCGTGTCCCGGTCGCGGTAGAGCGGGAAGTCTTCGGCGGGCGGCTTTGTGCGGGCGTACGGGTCCTTGTAGGAGCGCATCAGGATGCGCTGCTCGCGCGTCAGCGTCGAAAGCCACGCGTCGTCGCACTGGTAGCGGTCCGCCTCGCACACCCACGACGGGCAGTACGTGTAGAAGAAGTTATAGCGCGTGACGTCGCTGTCGTTGTCCTGGACGGTGTGGAAAATGTTGCCGTTGATCAGCATCATCGTGCCCGCCGGCACGCAGACCGCCACCTGCCCGGGAACGTCCACCGGCTTGGTGTAGGCGTCGAAGTGCTGCGACCTGTGGCTGCCGGGGGCGACCACGAGGTTGCCCATGTGCTCGCGCGGCAGGTCGGTCAGCCAGTAGGCGACCTTGAGCTGGAGCGGGACGTTCGGGGCGTAGACGCCGTACGGGACGGCACGCGCGCCGTCGTTGTGCCACTTGGTGCCCGACTTGCCCGGCGGCCGGAGGAAGCACTGCGAGTTGTGGAGTTTGAGCAGCTCACCGTACAGGTCGTAGGCGAACCCGACGTGGCGCGGGTGGTCGATCAGGGCGGCCAGATCGGGGTGCAGGTGCGCCACGCCGCTCCACGGCGCGAACGTCTTGCCGGGCACAAACGCCGGGTGGCCCGCGGCCACCGTGTCGATCACCGCGATGTAGTGGGCGACCTCCTCGGCCGTGAGCGCGTCCGGGATCAGCAGGTAGCCGTCGCGGTCGAACGCTTCACGCTGTTCGGGCGTGAAACCGGGCGGTGCGACTTTGTAGGCGGGACGGGCGCCGGCCTCGGCGGGCTGGGGGGACATCGCTGTCGTCTCCTTCGCGGGATACTGGTCACTTCGCCGAGGGCGGAGAGATATCCTGCGCGCGTGCGGCCAGGTGAAGCCGGAGGCCCATTTCTCGCTCTGACTCCGGTCCCGCTTGCTCCCGTGACGCTTGTACCGGTGCGTCTTCTCATACCTCCCCACGCTTATTCTGTCCGTCTTTGCCGCAGCCATTTATGGCACAATGAAAAGATCCAGCCCTTCGTTTTTCGCTCTTCCTATAATTTTCGCAAGATTTCGTGTTTTGTTCTTGCGAGCATGGGGTATCTCTATCCTCGGTGGCTTTGGGAGACCCAATACCGCTCGCCCTTCCTAATAAGCGTCGCCGGCGGCGGACACGGGTCGGCCTGGCGGGCGTCCATCTGCTATACCAAAAGTGTCCACCGAATAGGGCGGGCGCCAGCCGTCGAGCATTGGGAGGACGCAGAAACACATCATGGATAAGACCGGCGACGACAACCTCGACTACGGCATCCTGGTGCACTGCCACTTGCGCTGGGACTTCGTGTGGCAGCGGCCCCAGCACATCATGAGCCGCCTGTCGAAGTACCACCCGGTACTGTTCCTGGAGGACGCCGCGCCGCTTCCGGCCGATCCGGACAGCGAGCAGCAGCCGCGGATGCAGATCACGCGCGTCTCCGACACCCTGACGGTGGCCCGCCCGCTCCTGATCCCGCACGTCGGCGACCCGGCCAGGGACGCCAGGACGGACGTGCAGAACGGGCGGGCGTGGCGCCGGCTTCTGGACGCGCTCCATCACAGCCTCGGGTGGGAGCGCACGGTCCACTGGTTCTACACCCCGATGGCCTCCGACGCGCGTGAACTGTATGACCCCGTTGCGGTGTGCTACGACTGCATGGACGAGCTTGCCAACTTCAAGGGGGCGCCGGCCGACATCAAGGGGCGGGAGGAGGCGCTGATGGCCGCCTCCGACGTGGTCTTCACGGGCGGCCCCAGCATGTACCAGGCCCGGAGGGGCCGGCACCCCAACGTCCACCAGTTCAACAGCGGCGTGGACGTCGGGCACTTCCGCCGTGCGCTGGACCCTGAAACGGCGGTCCCGGAGGACGTCCGGGGCCTGCCGCATCCCGTGCTGCTGTACTACGGGGTCATCGACGAGCGCATGGGCTGGGAGAACCTGGCCGCCGTGGCCGACGCGCACCCCGACTGGAGCCTGGTGCTGGTCGGGCCGCTGGCCAAGATCGGCGAGGGCGACCTT
>CADCTO010000158.1 GCA_902805585.1 uncultured Armatimonadota bacterium
GCACTACTTTGGCTGCGCTGGGAAACGCCTGAGCGCGGGCGCCGTTCCTCCGCAGCGTGGTGCGCGGAGGATCGCGATGGCGCTGAGCGGCGGCGGCTGGCTGGACGAGTTGGAGGCGTGGTCGGAGCCGTTCCTGGACGCGCTCGACCACCCCGCGCGGCGGCACTGGGCGCCGTACTACCTGCGCGGGCTGCTGCTGCCGGGCGAGCGCAAGAGCGTGCAGCCCATGGCGGCGCGGCTCGGCCTGCCGGCGCACGACCAGCTGCACAACTTCGTCGCCAGCCCGGCCTGGGACGGCGCCCCACTCGAGGCGGTGCTGGCCGCGAAGGCCGACGCCCTGGTCGGCGGGCCGGACGCGGTGCTGGTGGTGGACGACACGGCGCTGCCGAAGAAGGGCTCGGCGTCGGTCGGGGTGGCGCACCAGTACGCGGGCGCGCTCGGCAAGAACGCCAACTGCCAGGCGCTGGTCTCGCTGACGCTGGCGCGCGACGAGGTGCCCGTCCCCGTCGCGCTCCGCCTCTTCCTCCCCCGCGAGTGGGTGGCCGACCCGGCCCGGCTCGAGCGGGCGGGCGTCCCGGAGGCGCACCGCGCGCCGCGGGCCAAGGGCGAGGTGGCGCTGGCCGAGATCGACCGCCTGACCGCCCTTGGCCTCCGCTTCGGCTGCGTGCTGGCCGACGCGGGCTACGGCAACGGCGCCCTGTTCCGCCAGGCCCTCTCGGCGCGCGGCCTGCTCTGGGCCGTGGGCATCCCGAGGGTGCAGAAGGCCTACGGCACGGAGGTGGCCCTGCTTTGGCCCAAGGCCCGGACCGGCCGGCCCCGCCTGAGGCCGATGCCGAGCGAGGCGCCGGTCCCGGCCGAGGACCTGCTGACCGCGGCGGAGTGGCGGCCGGTAGCGTGGCGGCGGGGCACGAAGGCGCCGCTCTCCGCCAAGTTCGCGGCGCTGCGGGTGCGCATCGCCGACGGCGAGGCGATCCGGACCGGCATCCACCTGCCGGGCGAGGAGGTCTGGCTGGTGGGCGAGCGCCGCGCCTCGGGCGAGACCAAGTACCACCTCTCCAACCTGCCCGCCGACGCGCCGCTCGAGCGCCTCGTCGGCCTGATCAAGGCGCGCTGGGTCTGCGAGCAGGCGCACCAGCAGATGAAGGAGGAGCTCGGCCTCGACCACTTCGAGGGGCGGAACTGGCACGGGCTGCACCACCACGCGCTGATGGTGATGGTCGCCATGGCCTTCCTGCAGCACCTCCGCCTCGCCGAGCACCGCCGGACGGGGCCGGGGAAAAATGCGGCGCCGCGTTCCGGGCCCGCCACCATCGCCCAGCCTGCCGGCCGTGCGCGCCGCCCTCGTCGCTCTCTTGCTCGGGCCGCCTGAACGCCCGGCCTGCTGCCCGCACTGCTGGCGTCAGCTGCGCCCGACAGCGCAACGCTAACCCAGCCAAAGTAGTGCTAGGGTCCGTTGACATTCGGAATTCCCAGAGTGCGATGTCCATGATTCGATCTCCGCGCTGGCGGAGGGCGGAGCATGCTGGATCGGTCGCGGTTTGTGGTCAGCGATGCGGTCTGGGAGAAGGTGGCGCCGCTGCTGCCCGGGAAGGCCACGGACCCCGGCGCGACGGGGAAGGACAACCGCCTGTTCCTGGAAGCGGTGCTGTGGCGGGTGCGCACAGGCGTGCCGTGGCGCGACCTGCCCGGCGAGTTCGGCAAGGGGAACAGCGTCTTCCAGCGGTCCCGCCGCTGGGCCAAGGCCGGCGTGTTCGAGCGCGTCTTCGCGCACCTGTCCGGTGACCCCGACTTCGAATGCGCCCTGATCGACGGCACCATCGTCCCCGTCCACCAGAAGGCGAGCGGCGCCAAGGGGGGGCTCAGCCTCAGGCCATCGGTCGCTCGCGCGGCGGGCTGACCACCAAGATCGTCGCGCTGGTGGATGCGCTGGGCAACCTGGTGCGCTTCGTGCTGCTGCCGGGGCAGCGCCACGACACCGTCGGCGTACCGCCCTTGATCGAAGGCGTCACCTTCGGTGCGTTGCTCGGCGATCGGGCCTTCGACACCGACTGGCTCAGGGCGGACCTCGACGCCCGCGGCGCCGCCGCGGTGATCCCGCCCAAGGCCAACCGCAAGGCCACGGTCGCCTTCGACCGCGAGATGTATCGCTGGCGCCATCTGATCGAGAACGCCTTCGCCAAGCTGAAGGAGTTCCGCGCCATCGCGACCCGCTACGACAAGACCGATGTCAGCTTCGCCGCCAGCATTCACCTCGCCGCCGCCATCATCGCCTCACGATGAATGTCAACGGACCCTAATCCGAAGTTTTCATTTGCGGCGTACATAAAGCTGGCCTGCTATCTCGGCTT
>CADCTO010000159.1 GCA_902805585.1 uncultured Armatimonadota bacterium
GACGGCCGCGAGGAAGTTCCTGGCGGTCTTCTCGTAGCGGGTGGCGATGCCGCGAAAGTCCTTGAGGCGGCTGAAGAAGTTCTCGATCTTGTGCCGCTTGCGGTAGCGTTCCTTGTCCGCTTCCCCCCATGCCACCGGGTTCTTGCGGTTGCGGCGCGGGGGGATGACGGCGGTTCTGCCCGCCGCCGTAAGAACCGCGCGCACCCGCTCGTCGGCGTCGTAGCCTTTGTCCGCGATCAACACGGCCGCCTGGATCGCCCCGGCCAGCGCGTCGAAGCCGAGCAGGTCGCTCGCCTGCCCCGGCGTCAGCATCAGGGCGGTCGGCCTCCCCCGCGCGTCACAGACCGCGTGAATCTTGCAGCTCAAGCCCCCCTTGCCCCGGCCGAGGCACTGCCGCTTTCTCGACGCGTCCGCTGAGCCGGCGTTGCCGCCGCCCCCGCCCGCGTCCTGGGCGGCGTCTCCCCCTTTTTGCGCGCGCCCGCCGCACTGCGATGTGCCCGGACGACGGTCGCGTCGATCATGGCGTACTCGTTGTCCGGCTCCGTGGCCAACCGCTCGAAGGCCCGCTGCCACACGCCCTTCTTGCTCCACCGGTCGAAGCGGACATACACGCGGTGCCAGTCACCGAACCGCGACGGCAGATCACGCCACGGGATGCCGGCGCGGAACCGGTACAGCACCGCTTCCACGAAAAGGCGAGTGTCTTTGGCGGTGACGCCCACATGACCCCGCTCCCCCGGTAAACCCAACGCCCGCAGACGTTCCCACTGATCATCCCGCAAGCTATAGCGGCGCTCCGTCCCCATGGGACCAGACTACCACAACCAGCAATTGAGAACACACCTTAGCCTTCCCACCGCAGGTAAAGGGGCGGCTGGTGGCCCTTACCGGGCGGATTTGAAGGCAGACCCATGAGTGCGCTTCCAAAGGAAGCGTCAAGGAGGTTTGTCATGAACGTGCCGTTCGCCGCCGCTGCCGCCGTCGCCGCCCTGTGTTCCGCCGCCGTCACCACCCCGGTCTCTGCGCAGAACCCCCCGCCGCTGCCGGGGGCACTCGCGCGGATGCCGGTGCGCGAGGTCACCGTTTTCAAGGACGGGCACGCGTTCGTCCTGCACGAGGGGCGCGTGGCGACGGCCGGCGACGGCACGGTGGTGCTGGACAACCTGCCCAACCCGGTGCTGGGCACCTTCTGGCCGTACTCCGCCGGCGGCAAGGGGCAGCTCCTGTCGGTAGTCGCCGGCCGGCGGCGCGTGTCGGTGGAGCGGACGGCGCTGAGCCTGCGCGAGCTTCTGGAAGCCAACGTCGGCGCTCCCGTCCTGGTGACCGAGGTCGGGGACAAGCCCCCGTACCAGGCCACGATCGTGTCGGTGCCCACGCGCCCGGCCGTGGAGCTGGAACCGGCGGGCAGTGCCGCCGGCTCCGAAAACGCGCCGCGCTTCGTGGCAGGCGGCGCGGACGAGCGGCTGCCGCAGAAAGGCAGCCTGATCCTGCTCAAGACCGCGAACGGCGTCAAGGCCCTGGACATGGCCCGGATCCAGGACGTGACGTTCACCGAAAGCAGCAAGGCGAAGCTGGCCGGCGAGGAGTACCGCAGCGTGCTCACGCTGAAGATGGACTGGCCGGGCGCGGGCGCGCCGCCGCGGGCCGCCGACGTCGGCATGATGTACCTCCAGAAAGGGCTGCGCTGGATACCCAACTACCGCGTCGTCATCGACGGCAAGGGCGGCGCGCGGGTCAAGCTCCAGGCGACGCTGATCAACGAGCTGGCCGACCTGGAGAACGTGACGGCGAACCTGGTGATCGGCGTGCCGACGTTCGCGTTCAAGGAGACGCCCGACCCCATCGGCCTCCAGGACACCGTGGCGCAGCTCGGTCGCTTTTTCCAGGACGGGTCCCGGACGGGGACGAGCCTGTCGAACGGGATCATGACGCAGCAGGTCGCGCGGTCCGGCGAGTACTACGGCGACGCGACGACCGCCGGCGGCGCCGAAACCGGCCCGGCCATCGGCAGCGCGGACAAGAACGAGGACCTGTTCGTCTTTACGGTGAAAAACGTGTCCCTGAAAAAGGGGCAGCGGATGGTGCTGCCGGTGACCGAGTTCGCCGTCGAGTACAAGGACGTCTACACGCTGGAGCTGCCGTTCGCGCCGCCGCGCGAAGCGCGCGCGGACCACAACAACAACCAGCAGCAGGCCGAGATGGCCCGGCTCCTGGCCTCCCCCAAGGTGATGCACACGATCCGCCTGTGCAACACCAGCCCCTACCCGATCACGACCGCCCCCGCGCTCGTGCTCCAGAACGACCGGGTCCTCAGCCAGGGCATGCTGACGTACGCATCCCGGGGCGCAGACGCCGACCTGCCGCTGACGGCCGCCGTGGACATCCGCGTCAAGAAGACCGACAAAGAGACGCAGCGGACGGCCGACGCCATGCAGTGGGCCGATTACAAGTACGCCCGGGTGGACCTGGCCGGCGTACTGACGCTGACGAACTATAAGGACCAGCCGGTCACGATCGAGGTGAAGCGGTTCGTTGCGGGCGAAGCGAAGGGGGCGACACAGAACGGCGACGTCGAGCGCATCAACACCCTGGAAGACGGGGACGGCGGCGGACCCACGCTCGCCGGGTGGAGCGCCGCGTACGGCGGCTGGCCGGCCTGGTGGAACCACGTCAACACCATCAGCCGCATCACCTGGAAGATGGTGATTCCCCCCAAAAAGAGCGCCAGCCTGAACTACAACTGGAGCTATTACTGGCGGTAACCCGCCACAACTGCCGGTTTTGCCCCCGGAACGGCCGGAAACGCTTCAATCGCGCCCGCGGGGTCCCGACAATCCCATCGGGCGGGGAACGACAGCCACCGCCACGGAGGGACTAGTGACAAGTGACCGTTTCCCGGCCTCCCGGCGCGTTCATCCGAACGCGCGGAAGCGCCGGGGCTTCGTGATGCTCGACGCCATCCTCGCCCTGATGGCGGCCTTCATGCTGGTCATCTACGGCCTCTCGCTGACGATGACCACGTCCTCGGCGTCCGACAGCGCCCGGCAGACCACCCTCGCCTATAACGCGGCGCGCCAGGCCATCGAGAACGCGCGCTCGTTCCACGGCGCGAAGCTTGCCGACGGCACCTACTCCACCGAAGACGGGACCATGTCCGTTGTCGGCCCCCTGCCCCAGGTGGAAGAGCTCAGCGGCGGCAGGGCGACCATCCGGATACAGACGCTCCGGAGTTCCGGCCCGAGTCTGATGAAGCAGGCCTGGGTGACCATCGCGTGGCGGGCCGGGGGCCGGGCGCAGGACCGGTCCATCACGGTGACCACGCTCGTCTCGGCGGGGGGGGTGGCGCCATGACGACGTACACGCAGCGACGCAGACAGCGCGGCGCGACGCTGATCGAGGTGCTGACCGTCGTCTTCATCCTCGGCCTGTCCACGACGGTCCTCCTGGGGCTGATCTCGACGACGGCCCGGACCGCGGACCGGCGCACTCTGGAAGACACCATGAACGCGCGGGCGCGCACCTCGGTGGACGAGATCCTGCTGGAGACCCGGGCGGCGGAACAGATACTCGCGTCCCGCGTGATCGGCGGGACGACGTACCAGACGAACGACTCGGACATCGTGCTGCTCGCGCCCCCGTTCGACCCGGCCCAGGGCATCGTGACCGGCACCTACGACGTGATCGCCTTCAACTTCGACCCCGATGCCCGCACGGTGACCGAAACGACCCAGCGGCAGAACCCGCTGTCGAAGCGGCCGTCGCGCACCAACCACGTGATCGCGCGGCAGGTCGAGTCCGTCCGGTACACCTATCGGGTGCGGGACCAGTTCACGGGCGACGGCACGCGCAACTGGTTCGTCCTCCGGACGCAGGCCCGGGAAGCCAGACCGTCGGTGTTTCTGAACGGCAGCCTCGTGCCGCCCGCCGAGATCGGATACAGCAGCGCGACGCGGACGATCACGCTTTCGTCCCGCTCCGCGTCGTCGCTGGACGGGCAGGACGTCCAGGTCCTGTACAGCGTCGACCCTGCGGCCAACGCCGCGGGCCTTGCCAAAGTGAACGGCGTGGACGTGGCGGTGACACTCTCGGAAGTGGACGGCCGCCGCATCCGACGCACCTTCCGGCTGGGCGGCAACGCCCGGCTGCGCAACCAACGGACGTGAAAACCATGAACGCACGAAACCGCCGGCGACGGCAGAACGGGCTGGCCCTGGCCACGACCCTGATCTTCGGCTCGCTCCTCCTGCTCCTCTTCATGACGCTCGGCAACCTGTCCGTCGCCGCACTGCGTCTGACGGCCAACGGGCGTGACAAGGCGATCTCGCTGAGTCTGGCCGAAGCCGGCATCGACAACGCCGTGTACGAGATCTATCTGAACCCGGACTACGGCGGCACCGGCGCGCCGCAGGCGATGTTCGAAGACGCGGGCGGGACCCGGCAGCAGGGCACGTATTCGGTGGCCTGCGCACGGGTCGACGAAAACCAGATCGACGTGTTCTCCACCGGGGCCACGATCAACGGAAAGACCCGGGAGGTGCGGGCGCGGGTCGTGATCTCGGGCATCGCCATGGGGGACGGCGCCATGATCTCGAACGGGGACGTGGAGATCAACGGGTCGGTGACCGTCCAGACCGAGCCGATCGGCAACAAGAACGCCCACATCCGTGCCAACGGCAACATCAATGTCAGCGGAGGCGCGGCTTCCGTCGACGGACGCGTGGCCGCCGCCGGCACGGTCACGATGTCGAACGGCGTGTCTTCGGACGCCCTGTTCCCGGCGGGCCAGAGCGGCGCGGCGCGCATCGCGTTTCCCTCGGAAGCGACCGTCCGTGCGTGGAAGAACGAGTGGACGACGGCCGCCCGGGCGGGCAGCGTTGTCAATGCCGCCGACATCTTCGCGGGCGGCAAGAAGAACGCGACCATCACCGGGCCGGCCTACATCAACGGCAGCCTGGACATGAGCGGCGGCCAGACGCTGACGATCACGGGCGAAGGTCCGATCTATATCACGGGCGACGTGACCATGAGAGGCAACTCCACGATGGTCAACACGTCGCACGTCATCGTCGGCGGGACCTTCCGCCAGGTCGGTACGACCCTGGCCGACGGGTCGCCGGGCGGCGAGAACCCCAAGTACGAGGCAAATCCGGCCACGGGCGAGACGTCCCCGGCGCTCATCTCTCTGTCCAAACACCTGACCGAGGCGATCACGCTGACCGGCAACGCGACCAACAACCAGTTCTCCGTCATCTACGCCGTGCACGGCGGCATCACCGTGCACGGCAGCGTCGCGGTGCGGGGCTCGCTGGTCGCGGGCGGTGAGGGCGCCGACATCGTCGCCACGGGGAACTACACCCACTCTTACCCGGACGGCGCGGTGACCGGTTCGCCCTTCGCCAAGGCGCCGACCGTCACCTCCTGGATCGAACTCTAGACGCCGGAGCCGCTTGCGGCGCCCGCGCCGATAGCTCGGGAGGGCCCGCTGACAGGGCCCGGGCCTTTGGGCTTCATGGAGCGGGCTGCGACCTCGCGCTGCACGTTCACGGGCCGGATGTCGTGCAGGTCGCCGCTGGTGCGCAGGTTGAGCAGTGACAGCAGCAGCAGCGTGTCGAGGGTCCGCCTCGGCGCCGCGCCGCCCGCCGGGCGCGCCCGCGTCGCCGGGTCCTGGCGGTACGCCACCAGGTACGTTTCGGCGCCGACGGCGACCGTTTCCCCGCGCGTGTAGTAGACGCCCACTTCACCCGCGCCGGGCGCCTGCCCGGCGGCGGGCGGCGTTTGCCCGCCGACGACCACACGCCGCCACGCAGCGTCCAGGTCCCGGAACCGGAGCGACAGGGGGAAGCGCGTGCCGGAGAGCACGTCCGGCAGGGTCGAGTCCTGTACCTGAGCGCGCGCGGGAAGCGTCGTCATCAGGGCGGCGGCCACGGAAGCCGCCGCAAAACACCGCAGGTACCACGCGCTGAACGACATCGTGTTGACCCCCTGCGGCAATGGTACCCGTTGCCGGGCGCGTCGAAAGCCGCGGCGGGTGATCTCGAAGGAACAAAAGAATGCCCCCGGCGTGGAGCCGGGGGCGGTGTTACCATGGGGAGGGATGGTATACGGTCGGACTACATGTGGCCCGTCTTCGGCTTGGGCGTCTTCCCCATCGTCGGCATCAGCACGGTGTCGATCACGTGGATCACGCCGTTGTCGGCCTCGATGTCGGTCTTGATGATCCTGGCGTTGTTCACCCGCGCCGTCGGGGTGACTCTGACCGTCGTCCCCTGCGCGGTCTTGACGCTGGCCACGGCGCTCATGCCGGTCACGTCGCTCGCCATGATCTTTTTGCCCGGGATCGCGTGGTACAGCAGGACCGCCTTGAGCTGCGCCTTGTTTGCCAGCAGCGCGTTCAGTTTCGCCTTCGGGACCTTGGCGAACGCGGCGTTGGTCGGCGCGAAGACCGTGAACGGCCCCGCGCTCTTCAGGGTCTCGACCAGGCCGGCGGCCTTGACGGCCTTGACCAGCGTCGAGAACTGGGGGTCGCTCATGGCGACGTCCACGATGTCGGCGGCCCGCGCCTGTCCGGCAAACCCGAGCGCCGCGACGGCGGCCAGCAGTGACACAAACTTCTTCATTGGCTTTTCAGCCTTTCTAATGGTGGCCTCGCATTAGCCTGCGAAGTCTCACGTAGGCCAGAACATCGCCCGGCTCCGTTTAGTGCCCGAAGATAGGCGGCTGTGAAATATTTCACACCAGCCGCGCCGTGAACAGGACCGCTCGGGCATCCCGGTAGGTCCCTGGCCCCACCCGCCTTCCCTTCCGGGCCGGTACAATAGGGGCATGAACGCGGACGTGGGTGTGGACGTGGTACTGCCGGCGGGCGGGCGCATCGGGGGCGACTTCGCCGCCGACGTGGGCACCGAGGTCAAGGCGCTGATCCGGCTGGGCGGCCGGACGGTGCTGGAACGGACGATCGAGGCTCTGCGCGGAACGGGACGTGTCGGTCGCGTCGTGGTCGTCGGGCCGGACGCGGTGCGGGAGGCGGCCGCGGCAGGCCGCGCGGACGTCGTGCTTCCCGAGGGGCGCTCCGGCCCGGAGAACCTGTTCCGCGGCCTGGGCTGGCTGCGTGAGGCCGACGGCGCGGGCGACCCCGCGCGACGGCGCGTGCTGCTCGTCCCGACCGACCTTCCTTTTTTGACGCCGGAGGCCATCGCGGGATTTTTAGACGGCTGCCCGGAAGACGCGGACATCGTTTTGCCCGTCATCGAGCGGGCGGCTTTCGAAGCGCGCTTTCCCGGCTCCGCCAACACCTACGTCGCGCTCAGGGACGGCGCCTGGACGCTCGGCTGCGCGTTCCTGGTCGACCCGGACGCCCTGGAGCGTAACCGGCTTTCGCTGGACCGCGCCTTCGAGGCGCGGAAAAGCCAGTGGGCGATGGCGCGCCTGCTCGGCCCGCGCTTCGTCGTTCGCTTCCTGTTGAAGCGCCTCGTGGTCACAGACATCGAGCGGCGCTGCGAGGAGATCCTCCACTGCCGGGCCGCGGCCCTGCGCGGCTGTTCCGCCGACCTGGCGTTCGACATCGACGCCCACACGGACTACCGATACGCCGCCGAGCGCCTGACCGACACGCCACCGCCCCACCCCGCCGACAGGCGCGCGGCCCTGTGACGGGTGCCTGCCGGCAGGGGGCCCGTTGATCCGGGGCAACGGGGGAACGGCCAAAACGGGTACAAGCGCCCTGAGGGGAAACGATGAAGCCAATCAACACCAAAGCGCACGGCGTCCTGGACTATCTGTCGGTCGGGCTACTGTGCGCGCTGCCGCGCGCGCTGGGCTGGAGCCCGCGCGTGACCAACCTTCTGACCGCCTCCGCCGCGGGCACCCTGGTCTACAGCCTGCTGACGCGCTACGAACTGGGGGTGGTCCGGGTGCTGCCCATGAAGGCGCACCTGGGGCTCGACGCCGCGAGCGGCGCGTCCCTGTGCCTGGCGCCCCTGTGCGTACCGGACGAGCCGGAAACCGTGCGCGCCGCCCTGCTCGGCCTGGGCCTGTTCGAGCTGGCCGTGACCCTTTCGAGCCAATCGAAGCCGTTCCAGGAAGGATAGCGGGCGCGCGCTTCGAGGCGGAGGGGCGCCGTCCCTGTCCCTCCGCCTCCGAGAACCGTCTATTTCTCGAACGCCACGCCCTTGATGAGAAACTTCGCCGTTCCCTGCTCGGCGCCTTTCTTCACGGTCACATTCGCGACCCAGTCGCCGCCCATGGTGAAGACGCCTTCGCCCGCATAGTTGCCCGGCCTGACCTCCTTGAGCACGACCCTGTTTTCGCCCATCGGGTGATCCATCTCCAGGTCGATGGTAGCGGTCGCGCCCGAAAGCCCCTCGTTCTTCTCGGTCAGGATCATCAGCGTGAACTTCGTCTTGACCAGGTTCTTCGGTTTATCGGTGCCGATGTCCAGCGAAAAACGGAACGGCCCCTCCTGCGACACCCGCTGCGGTCCGGTCGGCGCGGCGGGGGCACCCGGACCGCCGCCCGGCGCGGAAGCCTGTTCCGGGGTCTTGTTTTCCGCCGCCGGGTTGCAGCCGGCGGCGAGCACGGCCAGCAGCACGGCGGCCGCACCAAAAATCGCGTTCTTCACGTTCGGTTCCTTCGTGTTTGTTCGGCGACGGGTCGTGATCTCGTCGTACGCCCGCCGCCCCTGGTTTGGAGTGTTTCCAAAGGGTAGACGTTACAGAAACGGCTTTAGTGCCCCCAATCGCGCCGGGCCGGGCGGTTTGACACCCCGCGCCGCGCCTCGGTATAATGGCCGCTATGCGCGCCGCTCCCGCCCCCGCCGCGACCCCTACGATCTTCCTGCGCGGCATCGGCGTCCGCTTCGGGCAGAACGTGGCCCTGGACGACGTGGACCTCGACCTCGCCCCCGGCGCGCGGCACGCGGTCGTCGGCGAAAACGGCGCGGGCAAGTCCACGCTGATGAAGGTGCTGTTCGGCCTGCTGCGGCCCGACCGGGGCGAGATTCTTGTGGACGGCCGGCCGCGCCGCTTCGGCTCGCCCAAGGACGCCATCGCGCTGGGCATCGGCATGGTGCACCAGCATTTCGAGCTGATCGAGCCGTTCACGGTCGCCGAAAACGTCGTCCTGGGCGCGGAGCCGGCGACGCGCGGGCTGTTTCAGTCGAAGCAGGCGCGGGCGCGGGTCGCCGAGCTGTCCGAAGCGAGCGGCCTGCCCATCGACCCCGACGCACGCGTGGAACAGTTATCCGTCGCCTCCCGGCAGCGCGTCGAGATCCTGAAGGCGCTCTACCGGCGGGCCCACGTCCTGGTCCTCGACGAGCCGACGGCGGTGCTCGCGCCCGCCGAAGCACGCGACCTGTGGGCAGCAACGCTCCGCCTGTCGCAGGCGGGAACGACCATCGTCTTCATCACGCACAAGCTGGACGAGGTCATGGCGCACGCCGACGCGGTGACGGTCCTGCGCCGGGGGAAGCGCGTGCTCCACGCCCCGGTCCGGGAGACGAACGCGGAACGCCTCGCGGCGGCGATGGTGGGGGAAGCGGCCCTCACCCCCGTCCCCTCTCCCCTGCTTCCGGCTTTCGCCGGGGGGAGAGGGGTGCCTGAGGCAAGCTCGACTTCTGCTGCGCGCGGGGCCGATGCCCCCGGTGTTCCCTCCCGTGAAGCCGCTGTCGATGGGGTGGCAGGCACCCCTCTCCCCCCGGCGAAAGCCGGGAGCAGGGGAGAGGGGAAGGGGGTGAGAGCCGTTCGGAGATTCGCTACGGCGTCGCGACGAAGGCGCTGCGCAGGGGGTTAACGTGTGAGAACGGAGCCGTAGGCGGGGCGTTCCGGGCGGGGAGCCACGAGGCGTAGGGAACGCCGTCCTGGCCCGCGGTGGCAAAATCGCGGAGGCGCACGGTTTTTCCCGTAGCGTCCGTTATCTCGACCACGGCGAATGCGCCGGCGGCCGCCCCGGCGTCCTTCACGAGCCGCGCATTCAGGACGTTCAGGTCCAGCGTAGGCAAGTCGTTTTGCGACGCGGGGTGGTTCTCGCCCGGGCAGCCGAAGCCGATGACGTTGCTCCAGATGCCCCGCGACTCC
>CADCTO010000160.1 GCA_902805585.1 uncultured Armatimonadota bacterium
TGTCGCTACAGCCACGCTGCCTACTCCCCGGGCGGGCATTTTTCCGGCGGCGCGGGAGGGTTTAGCGGCTGCCCCCATCTCGGCCGTCCGCGGACGGCTTCGCGCCCTTCAGTGCCCGACTTTCTTGATACCAGCGCCGTAGTTGTTCATCATCCGGCGTGGGCATTCCTTCCCCGCCCGGTGCGACTTGCGCCTGAATTTCCCGAATTTTGTGGCGGCGCTTGTTGTCCTCCAGCACCTTCAGGCAGTCGGCGATCACCTCGGCGGAAAGCGGCTCCTCGTCGGGCCGCATGGTCAGCAACTGGGCGTGCTCGACCAGATGGTCGTCGACCAGTTGCGCGAGGGCGTCGGAGGGCGCGTAGCCCCCGCTGAGCAGGGGCAGCAGCGCGTCCAGCAGCCGGACGGTCTGCGGGTCGACGAAATCTTCGGGCTGCAGGTCGTTCCGCACGAGGGGGCAAAACTCGTCGGAAAGCAGGGCGCAGAGCAGAACATGCTCGGCCGCCTGTGCGGCCGTTTGGCGCGGGGGGGCTAGTTGCTCTGTGGCGGCAGGCACGGGAGCCCCCCAGCGGCGTGGAGCGCCACGTCCATAGGCGGCGGGGCCGCCTCGCTTCCCCGGCTGCAACACGTTCTCGCCGCGAAGGTGTACAGGTGGACCAGAAAAAAGCGGCGGCTCGCCCCTGGCACCGTTCCGCTTCAGGTATGCGTCCAACTCGTCACGTAGCGTCTGTTCAGCGCGCCCGCCCCCGGAGTTGTAAGCGGGGTGAAGCGGCGCAAGACGTAGCAGAAGGCGGTCCCGTTCCGTGGCGGAACTGGCCTCGCCTAAGACCGGCAATGCTTCACGTAGCAGCGCCAGCCTGCCCTCTTCGGTCTTCAGATCATAGCGGGTTTCTAGCGAACGCAGGCGGAACTCTGGAACGGACAGGGCAGTCTCGATGGCTTTGCGGAAGCGCGGCGCGTCGCCGCGCGCGAGCAGTGAATCCGGGTCTTCGCCGGGCGGCAGGGCCAGTATCCGCAGCGTCAGCCCTTCCCCGGCGGCCTCGAACAGGCTCGCGGCGCGCAGGGCGGCGCGCACCCCGGCGTCGTCCGCGTCGAAGGACAGGACCACGTTCTTCGTGTAGCGGCCGAGCAGCCGGATGTGCTCCTCGGTGAGCGACGTGCCCAGGGTCGCCACGACGTGTTCGAAGCCTGCCTGGTGCGCGGCCACGGCGTCCATGTACCCTTCGACCACGACCACCCGGTCCTGCTCCTGGATCGCCTTGCGCGCCCGGTTCAGGCCGTACAGGATGCGGCTTTTGGAGAAGATCGGGGTTTCGGGCGAATTCAGGTACTTGGGCGCGTTGTCGGCCGGGACCAGCAGGCGGCCGCCGAACGCGACCACGCGCTCCTGCACGTCCAGGATCGGGAACATCAGACGTCCCCGGAACTTGTCCGTAAAGCCGTCGCCCCGGCGCGACGGGAACACCAGGCCCGCCTTTTCCGCGTCCGCCATCACCGCCGCGGTGTTCCCGCCGGCGTTCCTTTGGAGGAAATCCGAAAGCTGGCTCCAGTCGTCGGGGGCGAAGCCGATGCCGAACGCTTCCAGGGTGTCGTGAACGAGGCCGCGCTTGGCGGCGTAGTCCTGTGCCAGCCGCGCGCGGGCGAACGTTTCGCGGAAGAAGCGGACGGCGAGGGCGTTGACGGCGTACAGGCGGTCGCGCTCGTCGGAGCGGCGCGCGGCCTCGGGATCGTTGCCGCGCGAAAGCTTGATGCCGGCGCGCTCGGCCAGGCGCTCGGCAGCTTCGGGGAAGGTGAGTCCTTCAGCCTTCTCGATGAACTTGAAGACGTCCCCGCCCTCGGAGCAGGCGCCGAAACAGTGCCAGCGGCCCTTCTCGGGGTCCACGGTGAAGGAAGGGGTTTTCTCCTGGTGGAACGGGCACAGCCCCTTGAAATTGCGGCCCGTCTGGCGAAGGGGGGTGTAGGTGGAGATCAGCGCGACGATGTCGGTGCGCGCCCGTATCTCTTCCTTTTCGCTCGGCTCCATATAGCGCCTTCAAGACAATCGAGGGTCGAGAGACGGAGGGGGCTAATTGCCCCCTCCGTCTCTCGACCCTCGGTTAGCTCCTACTCGGTGATGGCGACGGTGACGGCGATGAGGCGGTTGCGCAGGAACTGGAACGAGGCGTGGGCCTTGTTCCGGTAGGAGGCCACCAGGATCGGTCCGACCTGCTGGTGCTCCTCGGGGTACCCGTACCGCTGCACGACCTGCGTGTACGGCGCGCCCAGGGTCACCCCCTTGGCCGTCCGCACGTTGCCGCCCTTGTAGCCGATGGCCTTGATCTGGATCACGCGCCCGTCGGGGCCGATCAG
>CADCTO010000161.1 GCA_902805585.1 uncultured Armatimonadota bacterium
GGCGCGACGTCGCGTTGTTCGGGTAGAACGGCGCGGCCATCTGGTTGATCAGGATCTGCACGAAGCCGTAACCCGCCGCGCAGGTGCCCAGACAGAGCATGCCGTAGAGCAGCAGCAGCTCGGCCTGCGACAGCGCCCACCGGCGCGCCCAGCGCGCGAACCCCATGTTCACGAGGACGAGGAAAAAGAGGACGACGACCGGCCCCCGCAGGAGGGCGGTCTGGGTCCAGATCAGCGCCTGCACCACGACGTAGGCGTACGTGCCGAAGTAGGCGTTGAAGACGATCAGGAGCGTGCCCAGCCCGAACACGACCCCGCGGCGTAGCGAAGGCATGCCGCCGCTGCGCGCGGCGGCGGCGGCCGTTGCGGCATCGTCACGGCCGGTCGCCCGGCCGAAGGGGCCCGCCTGTGGGTTTTCGAGGGTTGCCAAGCGCCGACCTTTGTTTCTGAACCGGTTTGCGTCAATTTCGCCGGAGCCCGGCCGGTTTCCTTGTCCGCGCCCGCGCCTTGACACCGCCGTCTCCGGCGGCGGATAATGGTCCCGTGGATGAAGAAGGACGCGTTCCGGGTTCCGTTGTGCGCGAGGGCCACTTCGTCGTGTGCGGCCTGGGTCGGTTCGGGCTGCTGATCACCGAACTGCTGCGCGAAAAGGACCTTCCCGTTCTGGTCGTCACCGACACCCGCACGCGCTCCGACCGGAAGAAGCGCGCGGAGGAGCTGGGCGCGACGCTGCAGGAAGGCGATTTCCGGTTCCCCGACGTGCTGGAGGCGGCGTGCGTCACCCGCGCCCGCGCCGTGCTCCTGGCCGCCTCGGGCGAGTCGGAGAACCTGGAGACCGCGCTCGACATCCGCCGCAACGCGCCGCGCGTGCGCATCGTCATGCGGCTCGCCTCCGATAAACTGGCAGAGCGTCTGCGTTCCGACTTCGCCATCGACGCGGTCCTGTCGCCGTCCGTCCTGGCGGCACGCGAGATCACCCGCGTCGCCCTCGACCTGCCGCCGCCCGAACCACGGCCTGGAATATCGCCCCGGGCGGCGAAGCGCCTCCCGCGACCCTGGAACGTGCTGCGACCCGAGCCGCGCCTGATGGCCGGATTTCTCGTGGTCCTGTTCCTGGCGGGCGTCGCGATCTTCCGGCACTACAAGGGGCTCTAGCTGGTCGACGCCATCTATTTCACGGCGACGATCATGACGACGGTGGGCTTCGGCGATTATGACCTGCAGTACGACCCGGACTGGATCAAGCTGTTCGGCTCGCTCCTGATGTTTTCGGGCATCTCGCTGATCGCCGTTTTGTCGTCGTTCCTGACCAACTTCTTCCTGTCCGGGTCGGCGGCGCAGCGGCGGGCGGAGCGCATCGCCCGCGGCTACCGGGACCACGTCATCGTCTGCGGTATCGGCAGCGTCGGCTACGAGGTGGTGCAGGATCTGATGGAGCGACACGCGCGCGTCGTCGTCGTGGACAAGACCCCGAACGACGTGTACCTGAGCGAGGTGGGCGGCCGCGCCCCCGTCATCATCGGGGACGCGACGCACGCGCCGACGCTGGTGCGCGCCGGCATCGACCGCGCGCGGGCCCTGGTCGCGGCCACGTCCGACGACGCCATCAACCTGGAGATGGGACTGGTGGCGCAGTCCGTCGTCGAAGAGCGGCGCCCGGGGCACCCGCCGCGGCTGATCCTGCGCTGCTTCGACCCGGATCTGGCGGCGCGCATCCACGCCATCTCGGACGCCTACACGCTGCTCTCCGCCGCCGAGATCGCCGCCCCCATCTTCGTCGCCCACGCGGTCGGCAAGGACTGAGGCCGGTTCCGGCCGCGCCCTGCGGGTATAATGAGCCGTCTTGGGCCGCAGGTCTACGTTCCCACGCACTCGGGCCGTCCGTTATTGCCGCGGCGTTTTGTGCCGTGCAGCGAACTACCGGCCATACACTATACGAAGTCGGCCTCCGCCGACTGAAGAGCCGGACGCATCCCGTCTTCCCAGTCCACGAAGGCGGACTTCGCGTCTTCCCAAGCCGGTAGTTCGCTGCACGGCACAAAACGCACAAGCCTTCGAGAAAGCACCTCGACGACGAATAACGGAGAAGCATAGCCCTTACGGCCCGACGCACATGATGTCATCCACCAGTAACGCAGGTTCGGCCCCGGATGCGACCGGCACCGCGGCGGACGCAAAGCCGAACGGAAGCGCCCGCCGCATGGTCTTCCTCGCCCTCCTGGGCGTCCTGATCGTCTACCTTTTGGCGGCGGCCGACATCGCCCGGTTGCGGGCGGTGTGGTCGCCCGATACGGGCGCGCGTCTCATCCAGGTCCAGTCCGTCCTCCAGCACCCGCCGCAGTGGTGGATAGCGTACCCCGCCCGGGAACTCGATCCGATCCATCAGAACAGCCCCTTCGCCTTTTTCGAGTTCAACTATAACGGCCGAACCTATCTCACCTATTCCTTCCTGTTCGCGCTGCTTTCCGCCGCGTTCTTCCGGGCTGCCGGCTACCTCGGCCTGGCTTTCCTGCCGATGCTGGGGGGGCTGGGGTCGGCCCTGGCGGTCTACGGCATGGCCCGGCTGCTGCGCTTCCGCTACCCGCTCGCGCCCCTGCTTCTCGTCGCCCTGGCGACGCCGGTCGCGGTCTACAGCGTCGTGTTCTGGGACCACAGCGTCACCACCGCGATCGCGGCGGCGAGTCTGTACCTCGTCCTCCGCGCGATCACGACGGGCCGCACGTGGCTCTGGATGGCGGCGGGCGCCACGCTGGGAGCAGGGTTCTGGTTCCACGAGATCCTGCTGCCGTTCGTTCCGGCGCTGCTCGTCGCCGCCTGGTGGTGCCGCCGCCGGGTGCCCTGGCTCCGGGCCGCCGCCCTGTTCCTCCTCGGCGTGACGTTACTGACGGTCCCGCTCCTCTTGATCAACCGGTCCGTCTACGGCACGCCGTTCGGGCCGCACCTGAGCAACAACCGTCTGACTTCGGTCTCGTCCATCGTCGGGTTCCTGCTGCGGCCGGGCGAGTGGGGGCCGGGCGCGCTGTACACGCTGTTCTTCTGGGGCGATTCGAGCCCGGCCTACACGTGGGAACTGAAGCAATGGCTCCAGAACCCCTGGCCGCAGCTCCGGCACGAACTGAACGCGTCGTACTGGATGTTGACGCCGGTGATCGCCTGGGTCCTCCTCGGCGTTTCGGGCCTGTGGAGGCGGAGCGTACCGCTTTCGCTGCTCACCCTGGGCGGGCTGCTGGCGAGCGGCGTGTGGGTCCTCCGCCACGGGGAACTCGCGCACAGCCTTTTCCTTACGTGCCCGCTGCTCCTGTTTGCCTTCGCACGGGCGCCGCGCGAGGGTCGGGAAGAGGGGGCCTCCGCGGACGTCCGGCTCCTCCTGCAGGTGATCGGCCTGGTCACCGCGATCTACACCATCCCCACGATCATGAAACCGACGATGGGCGGGACGGAGTGGGGCGCGCGGACGCTGCTGGCGATCGTGCCCGGTCTGGTGCTGCTCGCCTGGGCGCCGATCGAGCGTCTGCTGGACCAGCGCGGGGAGAAAGCAGAGGCGCGGCGGCACGCGGCGGGGACACGCCCGCTGCTGGTCGGCATGTCGCTGGTGATCCTGCTGTCCGCGGCGCTCCAGGTCCGCGGCTTCCGCACCGCCCGCACCATGCACGAACGGAGCCGGCAGGTCGCGGACGCCATCGCGCGGTCCCCGGACGACGTGATCCTCACCAGCGTCTGGTGGGTGCCCATGAACGCGGCGTCCGAATTCTACGGCGGCAAACGGATCCTCTTCGCCAACGGACCGACGTACGCCACGTTCCCGCTGTTCCAGCGCCTGAGGCAGGCGGGGGTGCGGAGCTACACCCTGCTCGGCTTCGGCCCGACGGACCTGTTCGACGCGGCCGTACTGGCGGGCTACGAGGCGATCCCGGGAGCCGCGCGGCCCGGCCCGTTCGGATTGCAGCTCAACCGGTTCGGGCTGCCGGGTACGATGGGGGCGTCCGCCGCTCCCGTGCAGGGCGGGGACGTGCCGCCGCGTCCCTAGTGGCGCCTCGCCATCGCCGGCAACCGGTTACTGCCTACCGCGCGGGTCGCGCTACAACAGGCCGTAGTCGCGCAGGGCGTCGGATACGATGGATTGCTCGGTGTCGTTCAGGTCCACGAGGGGGAGACGGACCGGTCCGGCCGGCTGGCCGAGCAGCGACAGGGCGTATTTGGTGGGCGCGGGGCTGGGCGCGCAGAATAGGGCGCGGGTGATCGGCAGCGTCTTCAGGAACCGGAGCGCGGCCTCTTCCCGGTCCCCGGCGAACCAGGCGCGGTGCATCGCGGCCAGGTCGTTCCCGACGACGTGGGAGATGACCGAGATGACGCCCGCGCCGCCGAGGGCGAGCGTGGGCAGGATGGTCGCGTCGTCGCCGGAGTAGACGTCGAAGTCGTCGGGCGTGGTGCGGACGATCTCGGCGACCTGTGCCATGTTCGCGCTGGCCTCCTTGGTCGCGACGATGTTCGGCGCGTCTTTGGCGAGCCGGGCGGTCGTGCTCGCTTCGATGTTGGTGATCGTCCGGCCCGGCACGTTGTACAGGATGACGGGCAGCGGGGTGGCGTCGGCGATGGCCCGGTAGTGCCGGTACAGCCCTTCCTGGCTGGGCTTGTTGTAGTACGGCGCGACCGACAGCAGGGCGGTGGCTCCCGCCTCGTGCGACCGCTTGGCCAGTTCCACGGCCTCGGCCGTGTTGTTGCCGCCCGCTCCCGCGATGACCCACGGCGTGCCGTTGCGGTCGTTCATCGACATCTTCCGCACGGCGCGGACCAGCTCGACCTTCTCGTCCAGGCTCGTCGTCGGCGATTCGCCCGTCGTGCCGTTGACGACGAGCCCCCGGGAGCCGTTGGCGAGCAGCCAGCGCGCCAGTTCCGCCGCGCGACTTGTGTCCACCCAGCCGCGCGGGTCCATCGGCGTCGCCATCGCGGTGAGCACATGCCCGAAGCGGGCGCTCTCGCCCCTCATGCGCGTGTCCACCGTACGGCGTTCCGCTCGATCAGAAGCTCGGCGATCTGGAAGCCGTTCAATGCCGCCCCTTTCAGGATCTGGTCCCCCGACACGAACAGGTCGATGGCGTTCGGATGGCTGTTGTCCTCACGGATGCGCCCGACCAGCACGTCGTCCTCGCCGGACGCGTCGAGCGGCATGGGGAAGACGTTGCCCGCGCGGTCGTCCACGATCCGCACGCCGGGGAAGGCCGCCAGCGCCTCACGGACGGCGTCGAGCGACGGGCGGCGCTCGCCCGCGAACTCGATGTTGATGCTTTCCGAGTGGGCGCGCAGGACCGGGACGCGGATGCAGGTGGCGGTGACGGCGAGGTCGGGCTCGTGCAGGATTTTACGCGTTTCTTTGACCATTTTGCGCTCCTCCTCATTGTAGCCCGTCTCGTCGATGACCGTGTTGTGCGAGAACAGGTTGAAGGCGATCTGGTGCGGGAACACCTCCGCCGTGACCTTCTCGCCCGCCAGGAACGCCCGCGACTGCTCCTCCAGCTCGCGCATCGCGGAAGCGCCCGCGCCCGACGCGGCCTGGTAGGTCGAGACCACCACGCGCCGCACCGGCGACAGGCGGTGCAGCGGGGCGAGCGCCATGAGCAGGATGATCGTGGAGCAGTTCGGGTTGGCGATGATGCCCCGGTGCGCGAGTGCGTCCTCGGGGTTGACCTCGGGGACGACGAGCGGCACGTTGGGGTCCATGCGGAAAGCGGACGAGTTGTCGATCACGACCGCCCCCGCCTCGGTCGCCGCGGGGGCGAACTCCTTGGAGCGCCCGCCGCCGGCCGAGAAGAAGGCGATATCGATGCCCTCGAAGGAGCGCGGCGTCAGCTCCTCGACCGGGAGTTCCTCGCCGCGGAAGCGGAGGCGTTTGCCGGCGGAGCGCGCCGACGCGAGCAGCCTCAGCGAGGCGAGCGGGAAATCGCGCTCCTCCAGGAGCCGCATGAACTCCGTGCCGACGGCGCCGGTCGCCCCGGCGATGGCCACGTGATACTGGTGCATGAAAAATCTCCGAAGCGTTCCGGCGGCTTCGACCGCCGGGCAGGGCCGCAGGCTCAGGTCGCGGCGGAACCTTTATTTCGTTTTCGCGGAGGCGTTTTCCTACTTCGTCGGCGAACCGGTCGAAGGCGGTCGGCCCGCCGCCGCGTGGGTCGAGCGGAACCACCCCGCCGCCGCCACCTCGTCCGACGCGGGTGCCGACGGCGGCGGAGTCGGAGACGCCTCCGCGGTCGGCAGCGTGAAGTAAAAGCGCGCGCCCTCGCCGGGCGCGCTTTCCACCCAGATCGTGCCGTGCAACTTCTCGACGATGGCCTTGGTGATGGCCAGGCCCAGCCCCGTCCCGCCCGCCTCGCGCGTGGAGGAGTTGTCGGCCCGGAAGAACCGCTGGAACAGGCGCCGCTGGTCGGCCGGCGAGATGCCGATGCCGGTGTCCTCGATGCACGTGGTCACCACCGTGGGGGCCGTTTCCACGCAGACGCGGACGCGCCCGCCGTCCGGCGTGTACTTGATCGCGTTCGACAGAAGGTTCATCAGGGCCTGCGCGATGCGGTCGGGGTCGCCGATCACCGGGGGAAGGCTTTCGGGCAGCTCGGTCGCGAGCGCGATGTTCTTGGCCGCGGCCTCCTGCGCCAGCGTCGCCGCGGTCTCCCGCACCACGCGCGCGTAATCGACGGCGACCCGCTTGACGTCGACCCGCCCGGACTCGATGCGGCTGATGTCGAGGATGTCGTTGATCAGCGCGGTCAGGCGGCCCGTGCTGTTCTGGACGATGGACAGGAAATCGCGCTGGATGTCGTTGATCTCGCCGGTCTGCCCGCCCAGGATCAGCTCGACGTAGCCCTTGATGGCCGTCAGCGGCGTCCGCAGTTCGTGCGAGACGACGCTGACGAACTCGGTCTTCATCCGGTCCACGGCGGTCTCGCGCGTCACGTCCCGCAGCACGAAGATGCGGCCCAGCAGGTCGCCCTGTTCGCTGCCCGGGGCGGGCTCGCCGCGGACGGGCGCCGAGTACATGCGCAGCACGCCGTACTCGGGTTCGACGATCTCGTACGTCTCGTCGGCCACGGCTTCCGGGTCGGGCAGGAGCGCGCGCAGGCGGTCTCCCACCGCGCCGGGATCCTTGAAGTGGCCCAGCAGCAGCGGCGCGGCCTGGTCAAACGTCTGGTCCAGCAGCGTTTCGACGTCCAGGGCGAACAGGTCGGCGAAGCGCTGGTTGACGACCGAGATGCCGCCGCCGCGGGCGACCATCACGATCCCCTCGTTGGTGGCGTTCAGGACCGCCTCGACGCGCCGCCGCAACGCCCCCAGCGCCTCGTTCTGCGCCCGCAGCACGGCCTCGCGCTGGCCGATGGTCCGGGCCATCCGGCTGAACGAGCGCTTCAGGTCGCCGATCTCGTCCTCGGGAGTGTCGGCGTCCTCCTCCAGCAGCAGTGTCGCCGTCTGTCCGCGCTCGACCGCTTCGGTCGCGCGCGTCAGGGCGAGCAGCGGGCGCGTGACGCCCAGCGATATCGACCGCCCGATGAGCAGCGCGAGCAGCAGGGCGAACGTGGGCCCGAGCAGCGTCATCAGGCGCTGGGCGCGCTCGGCCTGGAGCGCCCGCTGTTCCCGCTGGTCGCGCCGCATCCGCGCCACCAGCCCCAGACGCTGGAAACCGACACGGACCCGGTCGAACTCCTCCCGCCCGAGCGGCGCCCGCCCGGAGCGCGGGCGCGGGTTGTTGATCTGCGGCTCGGCGATCTCTCTGCGCCACCGGCGGAACGCGCTGTCCACCCCGGTCAGCGCCTCGTGCAGGTCGGGGTGGTGGACCGAGGTTTGCAGCGCGCGGAGGTGGGCCTCGCTGTACGCCTCGCGCGTCTCGCGGAACTGGCGCTTGTAGTCGGCCGGGCTGTCGTCCCCGAAACGGCGCTGATACGCCGGGTCCATGGCGATCAGGTAGCCGCGCAGGTGCGTCTGCGCGTCGAGGGCGAGCCGCTCCATGTCCTTGGCCTGGTCCACGAAGCGGGCGTTGCTCTGGTACTCGCGCGTCACGCGCGAAAGGATCGCCGACAGCGCGGCCGGCACCAGCACCCCCACGACGACGAGGACGGCGAGCGGGATGGCGTACCCGAGCCAGATCTTCTGCGCGATGCGCTGGCCGAGCACGCTAGGCCTCCTGCCGCCGTCGGCGAGGCACTGAAGTGCCTCGCTGCGGGGCAAAGCATGTCCTCCGGACAACAAGAACGGCCCCGGCATCCAGCAGATGGCCTACCGGGTCGACTCGATCGACGAGGTGAGCGCGCACCTGCGGGCCCAGGGCATGCACCTGCTCTACGACGAGCCTCGGCGCGGGACCGCCGGGAGCCGGGTCAACTTCGTGCACCCCAAGAGCGCCGGCGGCGTGCTCGTCGAGCTGGTCGAGCCCGGCCCCGTCCCGGAGCACTGAGACCAGCGTCACGCTGCGTCCGGGGACGGCGCTCAGTACGTTGCAGCACCGCTCCAGGCACCCGTCCGAGAGGCAGCCCCGTGCAGGAGATCGTCTCGGCCATCACCTCCGGCGATCCCCGAGCGGTCCAGGGCCTGGCGGTCCCGAGGAGCTACCGGGGCGTCGTCGTCCGCAAGGACGAGGTCGGCATGTTCGAGGGCCTGGCCACCCAGGACAAGGACCCGCGCCGCAGCCTGCACGTGGACGAGGTGCCGACGCCGGAGCTGGGCCCGGGCGAGGCGCTGGTCGCCGTGATGGCGTCGTCGGTCAACTTCAACACCGTGTGGACGTCGATCTTCGAGCCGGTCTCCACCTTCGGCTTCCTGGAGCGGTACGGCCGGCTGAACGACCTCACCCGCCGGCACGACCTGCCGTACCACGTGGTCGGCTCGGACCTGTCCGGCGTGGTGCTCGCGGTCGGTGCCGGCGTCTCGAAGTGGAAGGCGGGTGACGCGGTCGTCGCGCACTGCCTGTCGGTCGAGCTGGAGGACCACGAGGGCCACGACGACACGATGCTCGACCCGCAGCAGCGGATCTGGGGCTTCGAGACCAACTTCGGCGGGCTGGCCGAGCTGGCCCTGGTCAAGAGCAACCAGCTGATGCCCAAGCCGGCGCACCTCACCTGGGAGGAGGCGGCGGTGCCGGGGCTGGTGAACAGCACCGCCTACCGGCAGCTGGTCAGCCGCAACGGCGCCGGCATGAAGCAGGGCGACACCGTCCTGGTCTGGGGCGCGAGCGGCGGCCTGGGCTCCTACGCCACCCAGTACGCCCTCAACGGCGGCGCGCTCCCGGTCTGCGTCGTGAGCAGCCCCGAGAAGGCGGAGCTGGCCCGCCGGATGGGCGCGGAGCTGGTCATCGACCGCAGCGCCGAGGGCTACCGCTTCTGGAAGGACGAGCAGACCCAGGACCCCAAGGAGTGGCAGCGCTTCGGCAGCCGGATCCGCGAGCTGACCGGCGGAGAGGACGTCGACATCGTCTTCGAGCACCCGGGACGGGAGACCTTCGGCGCGTCGGTGTACGTCACGAAGAAGGGCGGCACGATCACGACCTGCGCCTCCACCAGCGGCTTCCTGCACCAGTACGACAACCGCTACCTCTGGATGGGGCTCAAGCGGATCGTCGGCTCGCACTTCGCCAACTACCGCGAGAGCTGGGAGGCCAACCGGCTCGTCGCGCTCGGCCGGATCCACCCGACGCTGTCGCGCACCTACCCGCTCGCCGAGACCGGTCAGGCGGCGTACGACGTGCACCGCAACCTGCACTCCGGCAAGGTCGGCGTGCTCTGCCTGGCCCCCGAGGAGGGGCTCGGCGTCGAGGACTCCGCGCAGGAGCTGCGGGCCCGCCACCTGCCCGCGATCGACCGCTTCCGGGACCGCTGAGCGCACGCGCCGCCCCGCCTCCGCGCGACACGTCCGAGGTGCGCGTCGCGGTCGCGCCGGAGTGGTAGGACAGGGGCCATGACGACCCCCGACGGCCCGACCGATCCGGCGCAGCAGGAGGCGGTCGAGTCGACCGGCTTCGACGTCGTCCTGCGCGGCTACGACCGGCGTCAGGTGGACGACTACCTCGACAGGGTGGAGATCGCCCT
>CADCTO010000162.1 GCA_902805585.1 uncultured Armatimonadota bacterium
GCACGCCGATTTCGCGCCGCTGGTCGCCTTCCACCGTGAGAAGCGGGCGCTGGCGACCATCGCAACCTTCCGGGCGGCCGACCCGACCGCCTGTGGGCTCGTCGTCGCGGGCGCGGACGGGCGCGTGACGCGGTTCCAGGAGAAGCCGGCGAGGCACGAGGTGTTCACCGACACGGCCAACGCCGGCGTGTACGTGCTGGAGCCGGAGATCCTGCGCCACGTCCCTCCGGGCGTACCGGTGGATTTCGCCATAGACGTCTTCCCGAAACTGCTCGCGACGGGTATACTTTATACTTGCCCGTTTACGGGGTATCTGCAAGACACAGGCACGCCGGACACCTACCGGCAGGCCAACCGGGACGTGCTGACCGGCAAAACCGGCGACGAACCCGCCGCGCCGGACGGGGTGCTGACGGGGCCGGGCGCGCGCGTGGCCGGGACGGCCCTCCTGGCGGGCTGGAACGTTTTGGGGGCGAACGCTGTTATAGACGCGGAAGCGTCGCTGGAAGACAGCATCCTTTGGGACGATTGCCGCGTCGGCGCGGGCGCCCGCATCGTGCGGGCGATCCTGGGACGAAGCGTGATCGTGGGCGACGGTGCGATGATCGGCGATGGCGCGATTCTTGCAGACGGGGTACGGGTGGAAGCGGGCGCACACGTCCCCGGGGGCGCGCGGGTGCGGCCCGGCGAATCCGTCCGGTAGTAAGCGGTATAAGGAACGCCGAGATGATCATCACACAGACGCCGCTCCGTATCTCGTTCGCGGGCGGCGGCACCGATTTCAAGGACTACTACGCCCGCACGGGCGGCTGCGTCCTTTCCACCGCCATCGACAAGTACATCTATGTGATCATCAAGGAGCGCTTCGACAAGAAGATCCGCGTCGGCTACTCCCGCACCGAGATGGCCGACCACGTCGACGAGATCGAGCACGAACTGGTGCGCGAGGCGATGCGCAAGGTCGGCATCACCGAGGGCATCGAGATCAGCACCATGGCCGACATCCCGTCGGAGGGGTCGGGCCTCGGGTCCTCGTCGTCGGTCACCGTGGGTCTGCTCCACGCGCTGTACGCCTATCGCGGGACGCTGGTGACGCCGGAGCGGCTGGCCTCGGAGGCCTGCGAGATCGAGATCGACATCCTCGGCAAGCCCATCGGCAAGCAGGACCAGTATATCGCCGCCTTCGGCGGACTGCGCTCCATCGAGTTCCACCCGGACGAAGCGGTGACGATAAAGTCCGTCCCGGTGGACGACGAAAAGCGGCGCCGCCTCAGCGAAAGCCTCCTCCTGTTCTTCACCGGCATCACGCGCAAAGCCGACAACATCCTGGCCCTCCAGAAGGAAAACATCGAGGCGCGTCTGGCGACCCTGGACCTGATGAAGGCCCAGGCGGCCGAGATCTATGAAGCCCTGTCCAACTGCAACATGAACCGCGTGGGGCGCGTGCTCGACGCGGGCTGGAAACACAAGCGCCAACTGGCGGACCGCATCTCCAACCGCGACATCGACTTGCTGTACGAGCGGGCGCTGGACGCGGGCGCCATCGGCGGCAAGATCGCCGGGGCGGGCGGCGGGGGCTTCCTGCTGCTGTACTGCCCGCCGGACCGGCAGAACGCCGTGCGGCACACGCTGACGGATCTCAAGGAGCTGCCGTTCGCCCTGGAGCGCGATGGCACGAAAGTCATTTTCAACGCGCGCCGTTAAATCAGCCTCTCGCGAAGACGCCGGGGAGCCGAGAAAAGATCGTGCGGCCCCTTTTCCCAAGCCGACGTCTTCGGGAGGGGCGTGTTCTTTTCCGGCCCGGAAGGGTATCTCGTAGAACGTGGCTTCCGAACTGCCTCCCGTGGGGTTCATCGGGGTGGGCGCCATGGGCGGGCCCATGGCGCGGAACCTGCTGCGGGCCGGCTACGCCGTCCGCGCCTATGACACGCAGCCGGAACGGGTCGCGGCCTGCGGCGCGGCGGGGGCCGCCGCGCCGGACGAGGTGGTCGCGCAGACGGAGATCGTCTGCCTGAGCCTGCCGTCTTCCGACGCGTTCGTGCGCGTCGCCGAGGAGACGCTGCTGTTGAACGCCCGGCCCGGCCAGGTCTTTATCGATTTCGGCACGACCACGCCGCCGGAAACGCGGCGGGTCGCAGGCGCGCTCGCCGCGGCCGGCGTGGACCTGCTGGACGCGCCGGTGAGCGGCGGCGAGGCCGGCGCGCAAAAAGCGGAGCTGCGGATGTTCGTGGGCGGTGACGCCGCCACGTTCGAGCGCTGCCTCCCGTTGCTGGCGGCGGTGGCCGGCCGCGACGGGATCACCTACTGCGGCCCGAGCGGCGCGGGGCAGGTGGTCAAAGGGGTGAACCAGCTCGCGATGGGGCTGGGCGCCGCGGCGTACCTGGAGGCGGTCGCCTTCGGGGTGCGGGCGAGGGTGGACCCGGCCGTCTTGCGCGCGGCGGTGGGCGGCACCGGCGGGACGGGGCACTGGCGCGAACACCTGGACACGGTCGCCGCGCGCGTCGCACAAGGACACGGGGACCAACTCGGCGTCAAGTTCCGCGAACTGCCGTACTTCCTGCGCGAGGCGCGGGAACAGGGCTTTTCGCTGCCGCTGACCGAAACGCTGTATACTGTCTGCGACGCGGGCGAACGGGTGGTGGTCGACGACAACCGCCCCGCCCCGTCGTTCTGGCATGAGCTGATGAAAGATCCGAAGGCACGATGATCGTTACACGGGACGCGGAAGACCGAGGCGCATTTTCTATGGAGCCCGACCGTGGCGTACGCGGGTACGTGGCGGACTATCTGGGCAGCGTGCGTACCCTGCTGGCGTCCGTCTCGCCCGAAGAGGTCGAGCGGGTGGTGGGTCTTTTGTGGGACTGCTATCAGCGGGGCGGGCGGCTCGTGCTCTGCGGCAACGGCGGGTCGGCGGCCACGGCTTCCCACCTGGTGTGCGATTTCCAGAAGAACGTGTACCTGGAGGGCGGACGCCCCTGGGAAGTGGTCGCCCTGACCGATTCGCCCAGCCTGATCACCGCCTGGAGCAACGACACGGAGTACGCCAACGTCTTCGCCGGGCAGGCGCGCACCTGGCTGCGGGGCGAGAACGACGTGCTGATCGCCATCTCCGGGTCCGGCAACTCCCCCAACGTGCTTGCGGCGGTGGACGTGGCTAACGGCGTCGGGGCGACCAGCATCGGCTGGTCCGGCTACGGCGGCGGGGAACTGGCGCGGCGCGCCCGGGTGAACCTCGTGGTGCACGCCGACAACATGCAGATGGTCGAGGACCTGCACATGGTCATCGGCCACGTCGTCTACTCCGCGCTCCGGGACCGCATCCGGGGGACCATCGCGGCATGAGCCGCGGCCGGTCCGCCGTATTCCTGGACCGCGACGGCGTGCTCAACGTGTATCTGCCGGGCGACTACGTGAAGCGGCCGGACGAGCTGCGCCTGATCCCCGGGGCGGCGCGCGGGGTGCGGGCGCTGAACGAGGCCGGACTCCCGGCGTTCGTCATCTCCAACCAGCAGGGCGTCGCCAAGGGCCTGATGACCGGCGACGACCTGGTCCGGGTCGACGCCGCGCTGCACGACGCGCTCGGCAGGCTCGGCGCGCGCGTGGAGCGGTCCTACTACTGTCCCCACGCCGCCGCCGACGCCTGCGCCTGCCGCAAACCCAAAGCCGGCCTGATCCTGCAAGCGGCCGAGGAACACGATCTGGATCTCGCCGGCTCGTTTTTCGTGGGCGACACGGAAACGGACCAGGAGGCGGCCCGGGCCGCCGGGGTCGGCACCTTCGTGCTGGTTTTGACCGGCAAGCACCCGCATGCGGCGGCTTCAGACGACCGCGCGCTGTTCGCCACGCCTCCCGATCACGTGTCCCCGGATCTGGCCGCCGCCGCCGCGTGGATCGCGGCACGGGTGGCGGCCGGTTAAGAAGTCCACAGTAGCCGGCCGCGGCAGCCACAACGGAGATCGCATGGTCACGTCCTCGGGAAAAGACACGGAGTCCCATCGCCTGACCTCAACGGCAGGCGCCGGCCCCGCCGGCACAACGTCCCTCCTGAGCCGGCTCGACTCGCCTCTGGCACCGCTGGCGGTCACCGCGGCCGTCTTTTTCGTTTTCCTGTTCGCCAGTCTCGCCCGGCACGGCTACAACCCCGGCTACTTCGTCATGGCGGGCCGGAACTTCACCGACGCGCGGGCGCTCCCGCCCGGCATCCCGGTCGTGACCCCGGACGGGTACGACGGCCAGTTCTACTACCGCCTCGCCCTGGACCCCTTCACCAACAAACAGACCGACCACGGCATCCGCCTGGACAACCCGATGTGGCGGCAGCAGCGGATCGGGTACCCCCTGACGGTCTGGGCGCTCTCGCTCGGGCGCGCCGAACTGGTGCCCGCGATGATGCTCTTCGTCAACTACGCGGCGCTGTGCCTGATGGGCTGGATGGGCGGGCTGTACGCCCGCTCGCTGGGACGCCACGCGCTCTGGGGGCTCGCACTCCCCTTCTATCCCGGCTTCCTGATCACCCTGTCGCGCAACACGACGGAGATACTACAAGTCTGTCTGCTGCTGGGGAGTTTCGTCCTGCTGCGGCGTAGCCGCTTCGTCGGCGCGGCCCTGCTCCTCGGCATGGCCGCGCTGACCAAAGAGACGTCGCTGCTGGTCGCCGCGGCTGCCCTGCTCATATACCTGTTCGAGGTCTGGCAGCGCAAAGAGCGCAAAACGTTCCCCGCCTACTACGTCATCGTCCCCTTCGCGATGCAACTGGCGATGCAGTTCGTGCAGCTCCAGGTGTGGGGGACGCTGCCGTTCCTGGCCGGCAGCAACAACCTGGGCGTGCCGTTCCTGGGCTTCTTCTCGTACTTCCTGCCGACGACCGCGTTCTCGCACGTCGGGCACCGGTGGTGGTTCACCGAACTGCTGTTCCTGCTCGTCTTCGGGCTCTGCGCGCTCGGCGCACTGCGCACTTCGGCCGCCTCGGCGCACGAAAAACTGTCCTGGCTGCTCTACGCCGCGATGATGGCCGTGCTGACGCGCGTCTGGATCGACGACGCCGGCTTCTTCCGCGCCACCGCGGAATACTACGTCCTGGGGGCCATGCTCCTCCTCGGCGCGCGGTTCCCCGTGAAGGCGCCGGTCCTCGCCGCCTCCGCCGTGCTGTGGCTTGCCCTGGCGCAGAACACGATCCGGAACGGCTGAAACCGCCCGCCGGCATGATTTTCGTCCGCCGCCGCAACTTCCCGCCGGCCCCGACACTCTAGCCAGAGGGCGGGGTAGAGCTGGCCGGTGGTTCCCGGCGCCCAGTCCGCGTTATAATGACAGGCGGGAGGGCGGCCGGTGACCGGAACATGATCGAAGTCCACGAACTCACCAAGACGTTCCAGGACAAGAAGCGCGGCGCGTTCAACGCCGTGGACGGCGTGTCCTTCACCGCCCGGCCCGGCGAGGTCTTCGGCCTGCTGGGGCCCAACGGGGCGGGCAAGACGACCCTGCTCCGGATGCTGGCGACGATCCTGACGCCTTCGTCCGGGACGGCCACCATCGCCGGGTTCGACATCGGGCGGCAGCCGCAGCAGGTGCGCGAGCACATCGGCTTCCTGACCGGGTCGGCGGGACTCTACGAGCGGCTGACCGCCCGCGAAACCGTCGCCTACTTCGGCGACCTCCAGGGCCTGGCGCCGGAGGAGCGCGACCGGCGGATCCGGAGCATCTTCGCCGCCCTCGACATGGAGGAGTTCGCCGACCGGCGGGGCGACAAGCTCTCGACCGGGCAGAAGCAGCGTGTCTCCATCGCGCGAGCCATCATCCACGAGCCCCCGGTGCTGTTCTTCGACGAGCCCACCAGCGGGCTGGACGTGATCGCGGCGCGGACGGTCGTCCGCTTCATCCGCCGCTGCCGCGACGAAGGCCGCACGGTGATCTTCTCCACCCATATCATGAGCGAGGTCGAGGCGCTGTGCGACCGGATCGGCGTGATCTACGGGGGCCGGCTCGCCGCCGTGGGCACCCTGGAGGAGCTGCGCGCCCAGACCGGGCAGACCGCCTTCGAGAGCGTGTTTTTGCGCCTGATCGGCGAGGAGGACTGAATGAGCACGACGACACCCGCGCCGCCGACTCCCGGCGTCCCCGAAACCCCGGCCATCCCACCCGGCCGCCGGCCACGGCGGTCGCCCATCGCCGTGGTCCTGCGCAAAGAGCTGCTCGAAACGTTCCGCGACAAGCGGACCGTCTTCTCGGTGATCATCTCGCCGCTGCTGATCACCCCGCTGATGCTGGCCGTGGTCGGGGGCGTCGTCAGCCGCCAGGTCAAGCAGGAGCGGGTCGAGACCCTTCCGGTCGGCATGGTCGGCGCGAAGGAGGCGCCCTCCGTGCGCGACGCGCTCCGGGGCGCGCCCGGCATGCGTTTCGAGGACGTGACGCAGGCCGAGGCCGAGGAGCGCATCCGCGCGCGCCGCCTGCGCGCGGCCATCGTGTTGCCCGCCGACTCCGAAGCGCGGATGCGGGAGATGCGCGAGGTGCCCGTCCGGATCCTGGTGGACGCCGGCAGCGACACGTCGCAGGCCGCCGCGCGCCGCCTGCGCGACCTGTTCACGGAGCGGGGCCGGCGCGTGATCGCGCGCCGCCTGATGGACCAGGGCCTGTCGTCGGAACTGGCAAGCCCCTTCGCCGTTTCCGAGGCGCCCCTCAAGAGCGGCGGGACGGGCGCGACCATGATGCTGGCGACGTTCCTGCCCTACGTGCTGGTGATCTCGGCCATCATCGGCGGGCTGTACGCGGCGAACGACCTGGTGGCCGGGGAAAAGGAGCGGGGCACGCTGGAAACGCTTCTCGTCTCGCGCGCCTCGCGCCGTGACATCGTGACCGGAAAGTTCCTGGCGGTCGCCGCCGTCTCGCTCGTTTCGAGCTTCCTGTCCATCGTCGGCCTGCTCATCCCCTTCTACCTCCCCATCCCCGGCCTGGACTGGATGGCGAAGGCGGACCTGAAGCTGAGCGCGACGGCGATCGCCGTGATGCTGTTCGTGCAGCTCCCGCTCGCGGTCCTCGGGGCGGGCCTGCTGCTGGCGATCTCGACGTTCTCCCGCAACCAGAAGGAGGCGCAGACCTACCTCAGTCCGGTCCTGATCGTGGTCACCGTCGCCGCCATGCTGTCGATGTTCCTGAAGGCGGAGTCGAGCCGCCTGCTCGCCCTCGTCCCGGTCCTGAACGCGGCGATGGCCCTCAAGCAGGCCCTGACCGGGACCGTGGACGTGGCGTTCGTCGCCATCGCGTTCGCCGCCTCTATCGTCTACGCGGCCCTGGCCATCGCCTTCGCCACGGCGCTCTTCCAGCGTGAAAGCGTGTTGCTCAAAGCATGATGAAGTTTGGCCCTTACTTCCCGGGTTCCCGCCCTCACCCCCCGGCCCCCTCTCCCAATAATCCCCGCTGCGCGGTGGGAGAGGGGGTGCCTGTTCCCGGGTCGATTGCGGGTGAGCGGCGCGGGGAGGGCGAGGCGTGCCTTGCCCCTACAGACGGCGCTGGTGTAAGGGCGAGGCGTGCCTCGCCCGCTTCGTCTTTCCTTCGTCTCTTCCTCCCCCTCTCCCACCGGCGCAGCCGGAGCATTTGGGAGAGGGGGCCGGGGGGTGAGGGCCGGGCCAAGGGGGTGAGGGCCGCTCTCCTCACACTCCTGCTGCTCGCCATCGCCATTCTTCCGCCCGCGAACGCGGCGCCGCTGGACGCGAAGACCCGGCAGCGGGCCTTCGACATGGTCTGGAGCCGCGTCAAGGAGCGCCACTACGACCCGACACTGGGCGGAGTGGACTGGAATGCAGTACGGCGGCGGTACGCGCCCCGGGCACGGCGGGCGAAGTCGGACGCCGCGTTTTACACAGTGCTCCAGAAGATGCTCGGCGAACTGAAGCAGTCGCATTTCAACATCATCCCGCCCGATGCCTACCGCGCCGAGGACGAGGCGAGCGGCAAGCCCGGGAACGGGGGCGGCGGCAAGCCGCAGAACGGGGGAGGGGGCGGCGAGGGCGGCGGGAGCGGTGCCGGCAGCGGTGCCGGCGGCGGCGACGTGGGGCTTACGGTGCAGATCGTCGAAGAGCAGCCGGTGATCACACGGGTCGAAACGGACGGGCCCGGGGCGCGTGCGGGCCTGCGTCCGGGCTTCGTGCTCACCCACATCGACAACAAGCCGCTCGCGCCCCTTCTGGCGCGGATGCGGTCGGAAGCCAGGACGCGGCGACGGCACCCGGCCGAGGCGGATTTTTATGCCCGGTTCGCGGTAGCGGGGCGGTTGGGCGGGCCCGCGGGCGAATCCGTGCGCGTCGGCTACCGGGACGGGGCGGACCGGGCGCAGAGCGTCGCCATCGTTCGCCGCGAGCCGCCCGGCAAGCCGGTCCGGTTCGGGAACCTCCCGCCCATCCCGACCGAGATGGAGTCACGGCGGCTCGAAGGCGGGGTAGGCTACGTCCGCTTCAACATCTTCCTCGCGCCCCTTCTGGAGCCCGTGCAGAAGGCCATCGTCGGGATGAGGGACGCGCCCGGCATCATCCTCGACCTGCGCGGCAACGTCGGCGGGCTGGGCATCATGGCGCCGGCGATTTCGCGCGCCTTTTTCGACAAGCGGGCGACGCTGGGCACAATGAAACTGCGGACGGGCGAGTTCCATATGGTCGTGTTTCCCGAGGAGAACGGCGCGGCCTATAAGGGGCCCCTCGTCATCCTGACGGACGAGGCGTCGCTGAGCACCTCGGAGATCATGGCGGGCGGTTTGCAGGAGAACGGCCGCGCGACCGTCGTCGGACGCCGGACGGCGGGCATGGTCCTGCCGTCCCAGGTCGAGATGCTGCCGGGCGGCGCCCGCCTGCAATACGTGTTCGCCGACTTCAAGACCCCGAAAGGTGTGCTTCTGGAAGGTCGCGGCGTCGTGCCCAACATCCCCGCTCCCATCACGCGGCGGGCTCTCCTGGACGGGCGCGACCCGATCCTGGACGCCGCCCTTGCCGTGATCGCTCGTAAGAAAGTACAATAAGAGCTATGAGAACCCGTACCTCCTTTATCCCCTCGCTCGTTACTCTGCTTCTCGCCGTGGGCGCGCCGACGCTCGCACAAAGGACGCCAGCGCGCAAACCGGCGTCGAAGCCGGCACTGAGCGCGACACAGGTGCTCGAAAAGGCGGTCGTGGCGGCCGGCGGGCGCGCGGCCCAGACGCGGATCACCAGCAGCGTCATGGAGGGGACCGTTTCCCTGCCCGCGCAGAACCTGGGCGGCACGTTCCTGGTGCGCGCCAAGGCACCGAACAAGCTGCTGGTCGTCCAGACCATCCGGGGGCTGGGCGAGAGCAAGCAGGGCTTCGACGGCAAGACCGGCTGGTCGCAGGACCCGTTCAACGGGCTGCGGACGTTAGAGGGCGTGGAGCGGGCGACGCTCCAGCGGAGCGCGGTCTTCAACGCCGCGCTCCTGTGGCGCCAGCTCTACAAGAAGGCCGAAATGGTCGGCCTGCGAAAAGTCGGCAGCCGCTCCGCCTACGCCGTCCGTCTCACGCCGCCGCAGGGCAGGCCAACAGTCAACTACTATGACGCGCAGAACTTCCTGCTGCTGCGCGCCGACACGCTCGTCGAAGGCCCGCAGGGGACGGTCCCGACCGAGACCTACGCCTCCGACTACCGCACGATCGATGGCATCAAGGTCCCGTTCGCCACGCGCCAGCGCGTCGGCGGGGTCGCCGAGGTGCTGCTGAAGGTCACGAGCTACAAGCACAACGTGCCGCTGGAGGACAGCGTGTTCACCAAACCCGCCGCCGGTCCCCGGTAATCCGTGGAAGCGTCCACAGAACGATTCTGGGCCGACTATCGGGCCTTGGTCGCCCGCCTACTTGACCCGCTCGTACCGGCAGATGGCGTCGCCGAAGGGGAAGTCCTGGAGGCGGAACAGCGACTCGGGTTTCGGCTACCGCTTCTGCTGCGCGAGTTCTACCTCTACACCGGGA
>CADCTO010000163.1:0-1049 GCA_902805585.1 uncultured Armatimonadota bacterium
CGGTCGCCTGCCCGTGGAACCGGTCCAGGACGGACTGCCGGTCCCGCGCGTCGGCCGGGGTCGCGCCGGCGTCCGTGCCCTGTCGGGCGAGCACGGCGGGCTCCTTGAGCGCCATGGCATGGTTGACGACGTGATTCTCCAGGGTCCACTGTGGCTGCTTCTCCTCGTAGCGGAAGTCGGCGAAGTGGCCGGTCCAGTCGTAGCCCTGCGCCTGCGCCTTTTCCGCCAGCTTCAGGAGCCATTCTTCGCCGGTGCGCGCGTGGAGCCAGTGGACGCTGAGGACCAGGTCGGGCCAGCGCATCCGGGCCCAGCTTTCGAGCGGTTTCTCGTCCAGCATCGTGTCGATACCGCGCAGGACGCGTCCGAGCGCGGGGACGATGCGTTCGTCCGCGTTCGCCTCCTGCCACTGGGTCATCGCCTTCATCAGCACGAACAACGGCCACGGGTCAAGGCGCCTTTCGCCGGAGCCCTCGTGCGGGTCCTCCCGGGGGCCGAGCCAGCCGTCCTCGTGCTGGTGGGCGAGGATGTGGTCGATCCAGCGCGCCGCCTTGGCCTTCAGACGCTCGTCGTCGAGCAGGACCGCGAGGGGAACCAGCCCGTCGAGCCAGTAGGGGCCGCGCTCCCAGCCTTCGGCGTTGCCGCCGATCCACTTGCTGTCGGCCACGTCGGGCCAGAACTCGTCGAGGTGCCCGCTCAGGCCGTCGGCCTGGATGCGGAGCTGGTCGCGCAGCCAGCCGCGCGGCAAAACCGCCCCGAGCGGCAGCGGCGCGAGCGCGTCGGCGCGCAGGGGTGGTCGGTATGTGACTACTTGCGAAGCGGAATCGGTCATCGGTCTCCTCTGGTCCGGCGGCTCGCCGTCGGTGACTGCGGGCGGCGCATACCTGGTGTTTCTCCGCCGGCGCCGGGAGGTCCTTTCCGATGCCCCGGCGACCGGCGCCGGTTGAGGGGCCGATCGGGTGGATGCCGGTCGAATGAATTCGAGGCTGTGAACGTACGAAGTCCGCCTTCGCGGACTTCAGATTGAGCCTGCGCAGGCAGGCTTGGTACCT
>CADCTO010000163.1:1059-9933 GCA_902805585.1 uncultured Armatimonadota bacterium
GCCCGCTCAGGCCCTCGGCCTGGACGCGGAGCTGGTCGCGCAGCCAGCCGCGCGGCAGGACCGCCCCGAGCGGCAGCGGCGCGAGCGCGTCGGCGCGCAGGGGTGGTCGGTACGTCGTGACGTGCGAATCGGTGGGCATCTATTTCCTCGGGGTCTGCGGCTCCCCATCGCTGAGCGTGGGGCCGATGTTCTGTTTCGCCGCGGCCGGCGGGAGGTCCTTTCCTGGCCGACACGGGTTACCGCGCTCGTGGGTCGCCGCGCACGCCGAGCAGGGATTCGAGCAGAGCCATCGCGCAGACGCTGACGGCGTCGCCGAGGATCAGGCCCAGGAAGAAGGGGCGCCCCGCCGCGTACAGCCGCAGCCCACCGTAGCGTCGGATCAGGCTCGCGAACAGCCAGCCCAGGAAGACGCTGCTCCAGATCTGGTTGGCGATGTTCCAGCTGCTGGCGACGACGAACCCGAAGGGGGAGATGCCCCACCACAGGTACGTCCGGTTCATGTAGACCAGGAACAGCGCGATCAGCATCCCGGCGCCGATGCCCGCGTAGGTCCACGGGTCCGGGCCGCGGGACACGGCGTTCAGGAACGCGGCCGTCTGGTCGTACATCTGCGGCACGCGCCAGCTCAGCGGCCACGCACGGAACGTGGCGGCCCCGTACTGGTAGCTCCAGAACAGGATGAACCCGTAGGCCGAGACGAGGGCGGCCAGGACGGCGAGGACCACGCCCGCGGCGTGCCAGCGGTTTTCGGTCCCCATATCATGGGCGAACTTGCTGTCGTTGGTGGCGAAGTAGAAGAAGCTCATGTCGGCCCGGCCGAACAGCGCCTCCTGGCCCGCGAGCAGGTAGTGCGAACCCTTGTCGATGGCGCCCGTGCCCGCGAGCCCGTAGAGCAGCGACTGCGGCGCGTACCCGTTGTCCACGAGGTACAGGCCGCCCGCGGCGACCATGCGCCCGAGCGCGACCACGATGGCGTACAGGAAGAGCAGGAACGCGCCCACGACGAGCACGTTCGCGCCCGCCGCCCGGCCCCAGAGCAGCATCCCGGCGTTGGCGAGCGCGAAACCGACGACGGCCCACGGCGGGACCGGCAGGCCTTCCGCGCGTTCGCGCCCGAGCAGCGCCCGGATCGCGCGGCGCACGTCGCCGCGGATGCTGAGCAGGAGGACCGCCGACAGGACGAGCGCGCCCCCGAACTCCGCGTCGCGGATCCACTCCATGGGCTGGAAGCCGCGCGCCCCGGCCGCGCCCTCCTGCGGGTCATAGCCGAGCGCGGTCCAGAAGATGAGCTGCGCCCAGAACAGCAGGTGGAACAGCCAGATGCTGACCGCCACCTCGCTGTTGAGCAGGTAGCTGATGCCGATCACGAGCGGCCATACGGAGATCTGGAAGAGGGAAGCGGCGCTCAGCGGCGGGTTGTGCAGCCACTCGCCGACCTTGATCGTCAGGATCTGCTGCGACTCGGGCAGCGACGGGTAGTAGGTGTGCATCTGGCCGAGCACGATCATCGCGGTCGGGACGGCCGCGCCCAGGTACATCAGCCGGTTACGCCACAGAGGGGCGGGACTCCCGTAGCCGCGCAGCAGCTCCAGCGGCAGCTCCATGAGCGGGAAGGCGACGCGCTCCTCGCGCACCCAGCGGTGCGTGAACGCCCGGCTGAGGCAGTACAGGGCCAGGAGCAGCAGAAGGACGAACCCGGACCAGGCGGCGACGGGGACGGCCCAGGCCGCCCAGGGGACGTCGCCGCCCGCGAGTGGCAGCCCCTGGTAGAACTGGCGGACCGCCTCCGCGTCCTGCACCAGCAGCCACGGCGGGACTTTCCCGTCGAAGGCGCCGATATGGGGGGCGGCGCGGGGGAAGTAGGCGGGCGCGGCGGACAGCGTCACCAGCGTTTCCGCGACCGACGCCTGGGGCAGGGCGGCGCTGACGAACAGCATCGAAAACACGATGGCCAACTCGCCGACCGAAAGCGCGAATCGTGGGAAAAGGCGCGTGAGCGGGGCGTTCGCGAGCAGCACGAGGACGAACATGAAGGTCGCCCCGTTGGGCAGCGACGCGGCGGTCAGGTAGCGCCCGTAGCGCAGGTTGCTGTGCAGCGAAAGGGCCGACAGCAGGACCACCAGCACGGCCCCGAGGAGCACGGCCCGCAGGCCGCGGAGCGTGCCGCGGCGCGCCCGCTGTCGGGCGACGGTGGCGGTCTCCGTGCGTGCGGCGGCGGCCCCGGCGGGGACCGCGCCCGGCAGGTTTTCGGTAGATGTGGTCAAACCGACCTTCTCAACGGTGTGCGGCCTGCTGCGGCAGCAGCGCCCCCGAAGCGGCCGTCCGACCAGCGCTCCGGGGCGCCAGCTACGGGGTGCATACAAGTGCCTCGAACCGCAGCACGGTCGGCGCTGAGTTGCCCCCGCTGGTGATCTCCGGCGGGCCGAACCCCGCTCCCAGGTCGCTCACCCAGCGGGCCAGCGATTCGGCGTCGAAATGCAGCGCGCCGAAGATCGACGGGTCCGGCCGGAAAGACAGTTCCAGTCCCGTCTCCGCCGTCCGGGATTCCTGCCGGAACGGAGCCAGCGGCTCTCCGGAACGATATTGCTGGACCCAGCAGACACCCTCTCGGAAGTTGCGAACGCGCAGCCACTCGCTGAGGGCGTTCACGACGGCCAGCCCCATCTGGCAGCAGTCCCGCTCCAGGCGCGCGTTCTCCTTGCTCCGACGGCAGGCCCACAGCTCAGAGAACGAGGTTTCCGCGACGACGCGCCCGTAAGCGTCGGGCGTCATCGAAAGCCCGCGCCCGTTGTCACGAATGGTAACGCTCCCATCCGGAGAGACGGAGACGTGGATCTGCGTGCAGCAGCCACTCACCGCCTCGTCGATGGCGGAACACAACGCTTCCTGGATCAATCGGTTGAGGATCGTAGGATCATCGAGCGGGCCCACGTACAGGGCGGGCCTCATTCGGACCGCCATAAGTCCAGGTAAGACCTGAAGTGCGCTGGCATCATAAGTCATGGGATCACCTCTATCTATTATTCCACGCGGCACGCGCCTTCACCGGCAACCCGGCAGCCCGCCGCACCATCCCCGTCTGTCTCCTGCACGACGCAGCGCGCTTTCTGCCGCAACAGGCAGACCTCCCTCCGGAGAAAGGAGCCGGCAACGCGGAGCAGGAAAAGACGGTATGCGGGTATACTGAGCGCGAACTCTCCCTTGGAGGCACGCGCGTTTGAAGGCCATGATCCTGGGCGCGGGCATCGGCTCGCGCCTCGACCCGCTCACCCGTTCCCTGCCCAAGCCCCTGGTTCCCGTGGTCGGGAAGCCCGTGATCGGCCACCTCATCGATCTGCTGCGGCGGCACGGCATCGCCGACATCATGATCAACGTCCAGTACCTGGGCGACAAGATCCGAAAGACGCTGGGTGACGGCTCGGCCTATGGTGTGACGCTCCACTACTCGGTGGAAGAGGCGTTATGTGGGGACGCGGGCGGCGTCAAGCGGTGCGAGGCGTTCTTCCGCGACGGTGCCGACGACACGTTTCTCGTGATCGGCGGCGACGACCTGACCGACACCGACATCGGCCGCGTCGTCCGCGCGCACCGGGAAAAAGGGGCGACGGCGACCCTGGCGGTGACGCCCGTCGAGGACCCCAGTGAATACGGCATCGTGGTGCAGGACGACGCCGGGTTCATTACGCGCTTCCAGGAGAAACCCAAACCCGGCGAGGCGTTCTCCAACCTCGCCAACACCGGCATCTACGTCTTCAACACCCGCGTCTTCGACTTCATCCCCCCGGACACGTTCTTCGGCTTCGGGAACAACGTCTTCCCGCTCCTGCAGGAGAAGGGGGAGCCCATGTTCGCCGTCGCCTCGGACGCCTACTGGAAGGACGTGGGCAACCTCCAGATCTACCGGCAGGCCCAACGCGACTGCATGGACGGCAAGGTCCAGGTGGAGCTTCCCCCTTCCGGGGAGCAGGCAGGCACATGGTCCGGGCCGGGAGCGTCTGTGGCGGAGTCCGCCCGCGTCACCGGACCCGTGGTGCTGGGCCGTGGCTGTTCCGTCGGTCCCGGGGCCGTCGTCCAGGACTACGCCGTTCTGGGGGACGGCGCCGTGGTCGAGGAAAACGCGACCGTCATCAACTCGGTCCTCTGGGACGGCGCCGTCGTCAAGGCGGGAACGTACCTGGAGAACTGCGTCGTCGGCGAGAGCGTGCAGGTGCAATCATCGCACGGGATTTTCAATGGCCTGATCGTGGAGCCGAAGCGGCCAACTTAAGTCCGAGCGCGGCGGTTCCTGTCCGGAACAGGAACCGCCCGGCGGACCGGACGCCATACGGCCGACGCGCCGGCATACCATGCAGGAAACCCGCACATTCACGGTGAAACCCCTCGCTGGAAGCATCACGTACATTTGCACGTAAGCACGAGAGGAGAATAGGGACATGCGCGCATTACTACCCAAACAGGCGCTCGCGAATGCGATCCTGCTGACGACGCTCTGCCTGCCGATGGCGGCGCAGGCCGCGCCCGCGGACCCGGCGACGACCACGTCACCGCAGCCGGAACAGGAACAGCCGAGGCGGCGACGCTTCCGCATCGGCCCGGAGATCGGCGTGTACCTGCCGACCGACTCCAAGACCCGGGACCGGTTCGGCGACACGTGGTTCACGTTCGGGATCGGCCTGGGCCCCATCCCGGAACCGCAGCAGAGAGGCATATTCGGCATCGACCTGAACGTCCTGTACCGGAAACGCGGCGACAACCGGGCCCTCGTGATCCCGCTGGGCGTCTCCTACCGCCGCTCCCTTTCCGTGGGGCCGACGGCGCCGTACGTCGGCGCAAGCCTGAACCTGGTCTTCGCGGACCTCAAATCGGAAGAGGACGACGTGGACTCCGGGCTGCGGACGACCGCGGGCGCCAGCGTCTTTCTGGGCACCACCTTCAGCGAGAACGGTTACGTCGAGGCGCGCTACATGGGCATTTCCAAGATCCGGGGCTTCGACCTGTCCGGGCTCAACCTGCGCGCGGGCCTGCGCTTCTGAACGCCCGATAACGGGAGTGCGGCTATCTCAGGGGCGAGAACTGCCTGGTTCTCGCCCCTGTTTGCCGTCTGCCGGTCGAACTCCCTCAATCCGGCCCTCTCCGCACACGGCACCGCCGCCGACCATATGCGGTGACGGACCGTAACTTTCCGTCCCGTTGCGGGTCACCAATAACGAGCAAGCAGCGAAGGAGAACGACGCCCATGAAACCCGGCAAGGCCCCCTGGAAGGGGGCATCGTACTCGGACGAGAAGCCGAAGCGCGTCCCTCTGCGCGCCATCGCCATCGGGGTGGCGGCGCTGGCGGCGCTTCTGGTTTTCCGACAGATGTTCATCCTCGTGCAGGCCGGGGAGCGCGCGGTGGTCTTCAGCAAAGTGTCGGGCATGAAGCCGTACCAGCTTTCCGAAGGGCTGCACTTCAACCTGCCCCTGGTGTGGGTGCCGACCAAGTACGACATCAAATCCCTGACCTATACCATGAGCGGCAGCGGGTCGGAGTCGCACAGCCCGGGCGCCGACGGCCAGGTGCCCGACGATTCGCTCGCGGCGCTGACCTCCGACGGGCTTCCCGTCACGCTGGACCTTTCCGTCCGATTCCACATCGACCCCGACAACGTGTGGCGGCTCCACCAGAACGTCGGCCCGGATTTCGTGGACAAGGTCGTGCGGCCCCAGGCGCGCGCCGTCACCCGCATGTGGGTTGCCGAGTTCCCGGTCGTGGACGTCTACTCCGCGCGCCGGCAGGTGATCGTCGAGAAGATCCAGGGCGAGCTGCGCGAAAAGTTCAAGAACAATTTCCTGATTCTGGACGAAGTGCTGCTGCGCGACATCCGGTTCCCGGACGAGTTCCAGGCCGCCATCGAGCAGAAGCAGGTCGCCCAGCAGCAGGCGCAGCAGATGGTCTACGAGGTGGACCGCGCCCGCTCCGAGAAGCAGCAGCGGATCGTCGCTGCCGAGGGCGAAGCCGCCGCCATCCGCGCCAAGGCGAACGCCCTGGCCCAAAACCCGCAGCTCATCCCCTACGACTACGTGCACCAACTGCCGGACGACGCGCGCATCGTGATCACGGACAGCAAATCGATCGTCAGCCTGGGCGACGTGCTCGGGGAGGCGCCGGCGCCGCGGCCTGCCGCTGCGCGGCAGTCGCAAGAGGGAGCACAATGAAAACCGTCACTGGCAAGATCCTCATCGGCCTCGCCGTGCTGTTCGTCTTATTCCTGATGTTCCGGCCCTATGTGATCGTCCCGGCGGGACACCGGGCCGTGATCTTCAACCTGTATCGCGGCGTTTTGCCCACGCAGCTCGGCGAAGGCATCCACTTCATCACCCCGTTCGCCGACCGGGCCGAGTTCTACGACGCGCGCTGGCAGACCTATTCCATCAGCCGCACGTCCTGGGAGGGCGAAGTCAAGGGCGACGACGTCATGCGGGCCCTGACGTCCGACGGCCAGGAGGTCAGCGTCGAGCTGTCGCTGCGCTTCCACATCGACCCGAACAACGTGTGGCGGATCCACAAGGAGATCGGGCGCGACTACCTCAGCAAGATCGTCCGCCCCGAGATCCGCAGCCTGGTCCGCGTGGCAGTCGCCGAGTACCCCGCCGCAAAGGTCTTTTCGTCGGAACGGCGCGCCATCCAGGACAACATCGAGAACAGCTTAAGGACGCGGCTTCAGCGCAACTACGTGATCGTGGACGAAGTGCTGCTGCGCGAGGTGCGCTTCTCGGACGCGTTCCAGGGCGCCATCATCCAGAAGCAGATCTCCCAGCAGAACGCGCAGCGCATGAAATACGTGCTCGAAAAGGAGCAGCTGGAAAAGCAGCGCAAGATCGTGCTGGCCGAAGGGGACGCCGCCGCCATCCGCCTGAAGGGCCAGGCCATCGCGACCAACCCGCGCGTCGTCACCTACGAGTACGTTCAGAAGGTCGCCCCCAACATCCGCGCCATCATCACGGACGGCCGGGGTGTGCCCGTGCCCGGCGGAGCGGTGTCCGTCCCCGCACGTTAAAGGCGGGACGAAGGCAAGTAGCGAAGGCCCCGCGGCGGCAGCCGCCGCGGGGCGTTTCGTGTCGTGTTCTTGCCCTTCACACCGACGGTGCCGGCTCGGGCGCGACGGGCACCGGCGTGTCTTCCACGGGCGGCGCTGCCGCAGCCCGCTTGTCCCGGCGGTGCCGGCGGACTGCGCCGGCCAAGCCCACCGCGGAGACCACGGCGCAGACGTAGGCGAACCAGTCGCCGAGCCGGGTGAAGAGGGTGCCGCCGCCGTTCCCCAGCGCCACGTCGGCGACCAGGGCGTCGCCGGCCCACAGGGGCGAGGCGGCGACGATGCGCCCGCGCGCGTCGATGATCTGCGAGATGCCGGTCGGGTCGGCGCGCACGAACGGGACGTGGTTCTCGACCGCCCGGAACGGCAGCAGCGCGCCGTGCAGGTGGTGCAGTACACCGTTAGGCGTCGGCGGGTCGTAGTTGGGCATGGCGATGATCTGGGCGCCCGCCGCGGCGACGCTGCGGGTGATGCCCGTGTAGCAGCTATCGAAGCAGATCTCGACGCCGACCTTACCGAGATCGGTGGGGAAGGCGGTCGCCGTCCGTCCCGGCCGCACCGACTGCCGCTCCCCCAGGAACAGCCGGATCTTGTGGTGGACGCCCTTCGTCTTGCCGTCCGGCGCGACGATGGCGGCGCAGTTGTAGGGGTCGGCAGAGTAGCCCACCACGAGGTGCGTGTCGAGTTTGCGCGCCAGCTTCGCCGTCTCGTTTTCCGGATCGTCCGGCGTGAACGACGAGCCCAGTCCGCCCTCGGTCCAGACGATCAGTTTCGCGCCCCTGGCCGCCGCCCGGCGTGTCAGCTCCTCCCGGTCCACCTCGTCCGTCTTGAGCGAAGACGGTTCCGCCAGATGGGCCGTCTCCGAGATGCTGTGGTCCTGGATCGCCGCCACGCGCAGCACCTGCCCATCCGCGGGCGTGTTCGCCAGCGCCACGAACCCGTAGACGAGACCGGCGGCGAGCGCGCCGCCCGCCGCCGCGACGGCGGGCGAGCGCGGGTTGCGGTGCAGGAACGCGTCCGCGATCGCCGCGTTGGCGAACCACACCAGGAACGACACGCCCCAGACGCCGGTCAGCGCGGCGATCTGGACGACCGGGAGCGTCCGGTGCTGGCTGGCCGCGACGTTGAGCGGGAGGGGCGAGAACGTTGTCAGCCACTCCGCCGCCACGCCCGCGCAGGCGACCAGCAGCGCCCAGCGTACCCCCTGTGCCCGGCGCCCGGCGCTTGCCGCCACCATCGCCGTGACGCCGAACAGCATCGCCAGCCACAAAAACGGCAGGTAGCCGAAACGCAGCGCGGTCGCGTCCGTGTGCCAGCCGACGTGGATGAAACCGCACAGCGCTCCCGCCAGCAGGCCCAGCCCGAGCGCCTCCAGTCCGCGCCGCTCGCGGGCGGCGACGAACAGTGGGGCGATGGCGAACCAGGCCAGCCACTCGACGTTGAACGGCGGCAGGCTGAGGGCGAACAGCCCGCCCGCCAGGAGCGCGAGCACCAAGGTAATCATCGTCGTTTACCTTTCACTTGATATGGAACGTGGCTTTGTACGTCACGCCATTCCACACCATGTCGCCTCCTGGGGCGGGACCGGTGGGCTTGTTCGCGGCATCCCGGTAGCTTATTCGGTCGCTTGCTCGGTCGGGGAAGAAGACCGCGACCGGCTTTAGCCATTTTACATGCCCATCTGCAAAGACATAGGAGGCGCCGTCTTCATGGCGGGTGGGTGCGTTTCGGACGGTGGCGCCCTTACCGGCATCGCAGCGGCCCAGTCCGTTGAAACTCGCGCCCGTTGGCGGCGCATCT
>CADCTO010000164.1 GCA_902805585.1 uncultured Armatimonadota bacterium
TGATGCGCACCATGTCCGCCTGCGTGCCGAACGCTCGGGCACGGGAACGGGCCGGGTCTACACGATTACCATCACCGCAACCGACAGCGATGGCAACGTCGTCAGTGAAGATCACTGCACAGTGTCTGTCCCCCACGACCAGGGAAAATAACCGTCTCTGATAAAGCCCCTACATCCGCGCGCGCATCGTTCTCAGACGGCACTCAGATTGAAACGCCGTCTGAGGCGATGCGGAGGCGATGGTAAACAGGCCGGTAAGCTGAATTGCTTACCGGCCTGTTTTTCGTTACCTACATGGGTGTCATTTTTATCTTTGCGTGACGTGAATTTATCTTTATTTGTCATACTATGGTCTTCGTGGAAGGAGAACCGCTTTGATCACCACCACCCACCCCGATACCCGCGACCTGCTGACCGTCGAGCAGGCGGCGGAGTACCTGCAGCTGAGCCGGTCCAGCATCCGCTCCTACATCCGCCAGGGGAATCTTAAGGCATTCCGAATAGCGGGTCTGCGCAAGGTGCTCATCCCCCACGCCGAGCTGCTGACGCTCCTGGAACCGACCACCTCCCGCGTCGGCCGAACCCCCGCCGCCTGAGTAGAGCGCTCGCCGCCCTGGCCTAACTTCTGTTCGGCCACCCGACGACCCGTTCGGCGTCCCCAACTCTGTCCCCCTCTCCCCAACAGTTGCGTCGGATAACGTCCTCGTGTGTTACAGTTGCGTGTCCGGACACCCGAGGGCAGCCGGCCCGGTACCGGAGCGCGCATAACGTCCAGAGGCGCCCGCCAATCGGGCAGACCTCGCGATACAGATAGCGCGCGGGCCGGCGTGCCCTCAAGCTCGAACAGTATCTTGGGAGCCGCTCGCGCGGGCGGCGGACATCCCGCACTCGCGAGGTTGAGCCGGAGGGACACGGGGCCATGGATAACACATCTGCGCTGGCGTGGGTCGGCATCGACATCTCCAAAGACACGTTCGACGTGTGTCTGCTGCGCGCCGAGGGCAAGCCGCTCGCCCGCAAGTTCGACAACGCGCCGGCCGGATTCGGGCAGCTGCTTTGCTGGGTGCGTGGCAAAGCGCCCGATGTCGGCTGCCACTTCTGCATGGAGGCGACGGGGAACTACGGCCTGGCGCTGGCCCTCTTCCTGGCCGAGTCCGGCCACAACGTTTCTGTAGTCAACCCCTTCCGCATCAAGCACGCCGCCTTGAGCAAAGGGATCGGCAACAAGACCGACCGGTCCGCGGCTTTCGTGCTGGCCGACTACTGCCGCAAGGAGGACCCTCCGCTGTGGCGGGCCGCGGAGCCGGAGGTGCGGACCCTGATCGCCCTGCTCCGGCGGATGCAGAACCTCAAGGACCAGCTCCTCCAGGAGACCAACCGCCTGGGCGAGCCCGGCGTCCTGAAGGTGGTGCAGCGCTCCCTGCTGAAGAGCATCCGCTTCCTCAAGGGCGAGATCCTCCGCCTGGAGCGGGCCGTCGACGAGCACGTCCGTGATCACCCGCGGCTCAAAGAGGACCGGGACCTGCTGACGAGCATCCCCGGCGTCAGCGAGGTCACCGCCCACTGGATCCTGGCCGAGCTGCCGGACGTGGCGCAGTTCCCGTCCGCCCAGTCCGCGGCCGCCTACGCCGGCTTGGCCCCGCAGGAGCATCGGTCGGGCACGAGCGTGCACAAGGCGACGCAGCTCTCCAAGCGGGGCAACGCCCACCTGCGCCGGGCGCTGTACATGCCCGCGCTGTCGGCCATCCGCTGCAACCCGTCCGTCAGGGCATTGTTCGAGCGCCTGGTGGACAGGGGCAAGCCCCGGATGGTGGCCGTCGGGGCGGCGATGCGGAAGTTGTTGATGATCGCCTACGGCGTCCTCAAGAGCCGCCGGCGGTTCACGACCGCGCCTGCCGAGGTGCCCGTTTGACAACACAGTATCTTTATCCGGCATAAAAACGGGCAGCGGGAAGGCCAGCCCGCCGGCGCCCCGCCCGGCCACTCCCGGGCGGCGCAGGAGAACACCGCGGGTATCGACAATAATGCGTCGAACGGGACCGGACGGAACCCGTCGGCCCGAACACACAGCCATGAGCCCCATACCCACGGTGCGCCGTTTCAAGCCGGACGAGTGGCGCACCTACCGTGATCTCCGGTTGCGCGCGCTCGCGGAGTCGCCCGACGCCTTCGGGAGCACCCTCGAGCTGGAAAGCGCGCGCCCTGACGGCGACTGGGAGCGGCGGCTGGAAGCCGGCGCGCGGTCACCGAGCGACTTGCCGCTCGTGGCGCAGATCGGCGAAGAGCCGATCGGCCTGGCGTGGGCCCGCTTCCAAGAAGCGGAACCGGAGGC
>CADCTO010000165.1 GCA_902805585.1 uncultured Armatimonadota bacterium
AGCGCAACCTAAAACCGCGGTTTTACGCTGTTACGATGAGGCGTTCATTCCGGACGCGCGCGAGGAGGAAGACGTGACGATATGCCCACGGCAGCGGGGCAGCCGTGGATTCACCCTGGTCGAACTGCTCACCGCCGTCGCCATCATAGCGGTGCTGGCGGCGCTGCTGCTTCCCGTGTTCCAGAGCGCGCGCCGCGACGCGTGGCGCGCGACGTGTCTCAGCAATCAGCGGCAGATCGGCGCGGCCTTAGCGCTCTACCTGGAGGACTTCGACGAGACCTACCCGAACTACCGCTTCGAGCCGCTCGGCAGCCAGCAGGCCGGCGATCTCGAGAAGCGCTCGTGGCGCCGGGCGCTTTCGCCGTACGTGCGGGACCGGCGCGTGATGGCATGCCCCGCGAATCCCGACAACCGCGCCCCCTCCTACGACCCGGAGTACCCGATCTCGTACGCCGCTAACGTGGCCTTCAACCCGCGCGACTACCCCCGGCTCCCCGTGCCGCGCGATACGGCAGGCTCCGGCGTCTTCGGCCTGGAGCGTTCCTCCGGGGTCAAAGCCGCCTCGATCGTGCGTCCGGCGGAGTGTATCGCCGTCGTAGAAGTCGCACGCGTGCCCGACAGCGCCTTTATCGTGGACATCGCCCGCGACGGCGCCCCTTCCGCCTGGGCGGGTCGCACCGTGCACCGCTTTTCCGACTGTCTGTTCACCGGGCACCCGGGCGGCCGGACGAACTTCCTGTTCGCGGACGGGCACGTAAAAGCCCTCAAGCCGACCGCGACGTACCGCGAGGACGCGTCCAACTACTGGTATCGGGACGCCACGCCCCTCGGGGCCGAAGGCCGGACGACGCTCGCGGCCGCGGAAACGGGCGGGGTCAGCCCTTGAATCTTGCAGTTTACCAGGTCGAACCCTGTGCCGGGAGGCAGAGATGACGTTTCGTTTTTGTGCCGGAACAATCTTCGTGCTCGCCGTCGCGGCAGCGGCGGCGTCAACGGCTGTGCTCGCCGGCGGTGTGGCCGGGCAGTCGAAGAAAGAAGGAGCGACGGCGGCAGGGGCGGCGCCGCTGCCGCCCGTCAAGGTGAAGTATCGCGTCAGCGACGCCGAATGGCAGGTGCGCACGCCGCGCACGCCGGAGATGCTGGCCGGGTTCACGGCGTCCGCCTACCCCGCGCCGGCGCTGAACCGGTGGGGCGGCCGGACCGACCGCAAAGTCGCGCCCACCGGGTTCTTCCACGCCCGCAAGATCGGGGAGCGCTGGTGGCTGGTGGACCCGGACGGCGGCCTGTTCCTGCACGTGGGTGTCGCCGGCGTCGACCCGGGCAGGACGCCCGCCAGCCGGGCGGCGCTCGGGGAGCGGTTCGGGACGCCGGAGCGCTGGGCGGCGCAGACAACGGGCTACCTGCGCGGCCTGGGTTTCAACGGCGCGGGCGCCTGGTCCGGGGTCGGGCTGCTGCGCGCGGCGCCCGCGCCGCGCCTCGTCTATACCGTCATCGGGAACACCACGGGCGCCCCGGGCGGCGGGACCGGCGGCGGCGGCTTCATGAGCAATTTCGGGAAGAAACTCAAGGCCACGCGGCCCGGCGTCGGCCACACCAACTATCCGGACGGGTGCATCCCCGTCTTCCACCCCGACTTCCCGGCCTTCTGCGACGAGTACGCCCGCCCGCTGGCGGGGCTCAAAAACGACCCGTGGCTGCTGGGCTACTTCTCCGACAACGAACTGCCGTTCCCCCGCCTGGAGAAGTACCTGGCCCTGCCGCCGGACGATCCGGCGATGGGGTCGTCGTACCGGGCGGCCCGCGAGTGGATCGACGCGCGCAGGGGCAGTACGGGGGCCACTGCGGCGGACCTGACCCAGCAAGAGAAGGACGCCTGGACCGAGCACGTGTACGACCGGTATCTGGCGCTGACGACCGGCGCGACCCGCAAGTATGACCCCAACCACATGTGCCTCGGCCCGCGCTTCTACGGGCCGGAGAAGGACAGCCCGGCCGCGTTCCGGGCCGCGGGGCGCCATCTGGACGTGCTCGCGGTCAACCTGTACTTCGTGTGGAGCCCGAAGCCGGCCGACATCGGGCGCTGGACGGCGTGGTCGGGCAAGCCGGTCATGATCACCGAGTGGTACGCCAAGGGCATGGACTCGGGGCTGCCGAACACCTCCGGGGCGGGGTGGACGGTCCCGACGCAGGAGGACCGCGGCCTGTTCTACCAGACGTTCACGCTCGGCCTCCTGGAGTCCGGCAACTGCGTCGGGTGGCACTGGTTCAAGTACCTGGACAACGACCCGAACGACCCGAACGCCGAGGCGTCCAACCGCGACGCGAACAAAGGGATGGTGACCGGCCGGTTCGCGCCCTACGCCCCGCTCGTCGACCGGATGTCGTCCCTGAACCACAGCGTCTACGCCGTCACGGACTACTTCGACAGGGAAAAGCGCCGCCCCTGATCCCGAAGGGAGCGCATTCCCGCTGTCTTGACACCCAAAAAGAACCGTGGTAGAGTGGGAAAGAACAGGGGCGATTTACGCACCCTGTTCTTTTTTAGCGGCAGGAATAGCGCCGCGTGGCCGGGACCGCACCGGCTCCAGGAAGTTTCAGATGGCGAATGCTTCGTCAACCAAGGAGGCCAAGACCGTGGCTACTCCGGCACGCGCGGGGGGCAACCCCCCCGGACCGGCGCGGGCGCCGCGCCGCGCCCCGACCGTCAGCAGCATGAGCGAATACCTGCAGGGCGTTCGCGAGGAACTCCGCAAGGCGCAGTGGCCCACGCGCGCCGAACTCATCCGGCTCACACAGGTGGTGCTGGCCGTGATCGCCGTCGTGGCGGCTTTCGTCGGCGGCCTCGACGCCATCCTCGGCTGGCTCACGCGCAAGATCGGCTTCGGTTCTTAGGTCGGACTCACATCTATGCAGAGACACTGGTACGCGGTTCATACCTACTCGGGGCACGAGAACAAGGTCAAGATCAACATCGAGCGTCGTGCCGAGAGCATGAACTTGAAGGACAAGATCTTCCGGATCCTGGTGCCGACCGACTCCGAGGTGCGCAACCGGGGCGGCAAGAAGACCGAAGTCAAGCGCAAGGTCTTCCCGGGGTACGTGCTGATCGACATGGTGCTCGACGACGCGACGTGGTACCTGGTGAAGAGCACCACGGGCGTCACGGGCTTCGTGTCGTCGGGTAACAAGCCGGTCCCGCTCCAGGACCGCGAGATCAAGGACATCCTGGACGCGGTCGAAGGCGTCGCGCCCCGGCCCAAGACGACGTGGGAGCGCGGCCAGGTCGTGCGCGTCACGGCGGGCCCGTTCGCGGACTTCACCGGCAAGATCGAGGACGTCAACGAGCACCGCGAGAAACTGCGCGTGCTCATCTCCATCTTCGGGCGCGACACGCCCGTGGAACTCGACTTCAACCAGGTCGAGAAGATCTAGCCCCTCGGGGGCACCGTAGGAGACAGGAGGCCCGCCACACCCGGCGGGCTTTCCCCTGTCGCTAACACTACCCAGGACGCGCGCGTCCCGCGCGTCCGGAGGAAAGACAGCATGGCAAAGAAGGTAGTCGGAGTCGTCAAGCTCCAGATCAACGCGGGCAAGGCGACGCCCGCGCCGCCCGTCGGCCCCGCGCTCGGCGGCTACGGCATCAACATGATGGAATTCATCAAGGGCTACAACGAGCGCACCCGGGAGATGATCGGCTCCATCGTCCCCGTCGAGATCACCATCTACGACGACCGCTCGTTCACCTTCGTCACCAAGACCCCGCCCGCCGCGGACCTGATCAAGAAGGCGCTGGGCATCCCGTCCGGCTCGGGCGTGCCCAACCGCACCAAGGTCGGCGCGCTGTCCCAGGCGCAGCTCCGGGAGATCGCCGAGACCAAGCTTCCCGACCTGAACGCCAACGACATCGAAGGCGCGATGAAGGTCATCGAAGGCACGGCCCGCTCCATGGGCGTCGACATCAAGGGATAAGGGGCAGCACAATGCGCAAACAGGATCGCAAGCACATCGTTTCCAAGCGGTTCAAGGCCGAGGTCGCCAAGGTGGACCCGAAGCGGGAGTACGAACCGCAGGAGGCCATCGAAGCGGTCAAGTCCACCGCCGCATCGACCAAATTCGACCAGACCGTGGACGTCGCCGTGCGCCTGGGCATCGACCCGCGCCAGGGCGACCAGGTCGTGCGCGGCACGACCGACCTGCCGCACGGCACCGGCAAGACGCAGAAGGTGGCCGTGTTCGCGCGCGGCGCGAACGCCGAGGCCGCGCAGGCCGCGGGCGCGGACACGGTCGGCGCGGAAGACCTGATCGAGAAGATCCAGAACGGCTGGCGCGACTTCGACGTGCTGGTCGCCACGCCCGACATGATGCCGCTCGTCGGCCGGCTGGGCCGCACGCTCGGCCCGCGCATGCCCAACCCCAAGTCGGGCACGGTCACGGCGGACGTGACGCGGGTCGTGAACGCCATCAAAAAGGCGACGCGTGTCCAGTACCGCGCCGAGAAGGCCGGCATCATCCACGCGCCCATCGGCAAGGTGTCGTTCCCGACGGAGCAGCTCGTCGAGAACTTCAACGTCATGATCGGCACCCTGGTCAAGGCCAAGCCGGCCACCGCCAAGGGCCGCTATCTGAAGAAGATCACGGTCTCCTCGACCATGGGGCCGGGCGTGGACGTGGACGCCCTGCGCGCCCAGCAGCTCATGGAAAAATAGACCAGGGCCCGCCCTCGGAAAAGCCGCCCGGCGAACGCCGGGCGGCTTTTTTGTTTTTGAACGGCGCAACAACGAGGCACTGAAGTGCCTCGGCACCCGACGCACCAGCTTTTCCGCACCCCGGCGTGGCGGCGAGATGCCCAACATCCGACAAAAACCGGCAAAAATATTTCTCAGATGTTCTTTAGCAAAACTGCGCCTATATGCTATAGTGTGCCTGGAAGTCTCGTGCGTGCCCCGGCCCACCTTTAAAGGCGAGATTTCACATACGCGAGGAGGTTCGTCATGTTAAATCTGTGGCAGAAAGCCAACCCGGATACAATGACCGCCTACGCGTTCCCCCCCCTATCCTGCCCGAGTTCCGGCCTCCAAGCCTGACCTCACCCGGCGCGACAGCAGGGAGGGACGCGCAAAGCGGTCCCGCCCGGTTATGTCGCGCACCCTGCGCTCTTTTCTACCGGTTCTTTAGCATGCCCTGAGTGCGTCTGTTCGTTTCCAGGGCGTCGCTGCGTCCCCGCAATCGGGAGACCCACATTGGAAAACGTAACGCTTGATCGTGCTCGCGTCGGCGATGTCGCCGCGCAGGAACGGCTGCGCGAGTCGCTGCGGCCGCGTCTGGAAAGCCTGGCCGGCTACTACGCGTCCCGCACCGGCATGGACCCGGCCGACCTGCTCCAGGAAGCGTGGCTGGCCGTGTTCGAGGCGCTCCCGACCGTGGATACGCGCGTCGGCACGCCGTCGCAGTTCCTGCTGAAGCACGCGCGCTGGCAGATCCTGGACCACATCCGCTGGAGCAACCGGCGCCGCTGCGAGGCGCTCGACGGCCTCGACGAGAGCCTGGCGGACGACGGCAAGCCCTCGGGCGCGTCCGACGTCGAAGCGCAGATGCTCGTCACGGACCTGGAGCGCCGCCTGAACGCGCGGCAGAAGGTGATCCTGCGCGGGCTGCTGGCCGGGTGGACGTGGCGCCAGATCGGCGATTCGATGGGCTGCACGTCCGCCAACGTCGCCTATCACGTGCGCGGGATTCGCGAAGCGTGGGGCAAGATGTCCGCCGAGTGACTCCGGCGGACATCCCTCACGACATGAATGGGGGAGGAGGAGGATCGTGCCCGTAAATACCATGCTCGCGCTCGTCGAGGAGAGACAACCTATCGAGAAAACACGGTACGAACCTCCCGAGCCGTTCGTGCCCCGGCGGGACGGCTATCTGCCTTCCCACCTCGCGACGTGCGGAGTGGACGCCGTCGTCGAGCCGGTCGTGGTCCCGCCGCGCGTCCCGCGGCGCTGGCCCGGGTTGGATTGGTATGCCGTGGGCGTCATCGCCGTGGTGCTGCTCGCGGCCGTGGCCTCGGCGGTCTGCCTGCTGTCGGCGGCGCCGCCGCTGCCGGACTGAGGTCACCGAAGCACATGTTTCTCGGTGTGCCCTTTAGCACGGCTCCGGCCGGCGGCGATACAGAGGGCAACTTAAACGAAAGGAGGTGGGTGACTACCATGGGCTTTACGCTCGCACCCGCCTCCGGAGGCGGGCGCTTCTAAGAACCGGCGGCTTCGGCCCCGCTTTTTGAGGCAACTCCGGAACGGGCGCGGCGTCGGGTGGCACAGCCATCGGGCGCCGCGCCCGTTTGTTCGGGGCGGCGGTTCTACGCGACCAGGCGCAGCGCCAGGGCGTTCCCGTCGCGGCTCTGAGCGGCCGTCCGCAGGGCGGCGGGCCGCTGCCGCGATGTGCGGATCAGTTCGGCGGTGGCCGCGGAGGTCAGCGGGCGCGCGAAGTAGTAGCCCTGGCCCTCGTCACTCCCCATGTTCTGCAGCAGGGCGAACTGCTCCGCAGTCTCGATGCCCTCGCTGACCACACCCAGGTTAAGGCTCCGGGCGAGCGTTATGATGGCCCGCACGATGGCCACCCCGTCGTCGCCGTGCTGCTGTCCCAGGCGCATGGTGAACGAGCGGTCGATCTTGAGCGTGTCGATCGGGAAGCGGCTCAGGTATGCCATTGAGGAGTATCCGGTGCCGAAGTCGTCCACGGCGAGTCGCACGCCGAGCGAGCGCAGCCCGTGGAGCTTTTCGGCTGTCGCCTCGGCGTCCACCATCATCACGCTTTCCGTGATTTCCAGGTTCAGGCAGGACGGGTGGAGTCCGGTGGTGTGGAGGACGGCGCTGACCGTCTGCGTGAGGTCGGGCTGCTGAAGCTGGCGCGCCGACACGTTGACGCTGACCGCGAGCGGCGGCTCCTGCGGGTCCCGTCCGTTCCACGACTGCATCTGCCGGCAGGCCTCCTCGAGCGCCCAGCGTCCGATCGGCACGATCTGCCCGGTCTCTTCGGCCAGCGGGATGAATTTGGCGGGTGGGATCAGGCCCAGCCGCGGGTGCTCCCACCGCACCAGCGCCTCGACGCCGCTGAGTTTTCCCGAATCCAGACGCATGATCGGCTGGTAGTAGACGCGGAACTCACCGTTCTCGAGCGCGCGGCGCAGGTCGGTCTCCAGTTCCAGGCGTTCGCCGGCCCTCGTGTTCATGGCAGGATCGAAAAGGGCGAACCCGGCCTTCCCGCCCGTCTTAGCCTGGTACATCGCGATGTCGGCATCGCGGACCAGGTCGTCCGGAGTGGCGTCGTGTCCGGACGCGTAGACCGCGGCGCCGATGCTTGCCGTTGTGAAGACCTCACGGGCGGCCAGACGCACGGGCTCGGCCAACAGGGCGGTGATCCGGCCCACCACCCGCGCCACATCGTCCACCGAAGGGAGGCCTTCCAGAAGGATCGTGAATTCGTCGCCGCCCAGGCGAGCTAACGTGTCCCCGGGCCGGGTGCAGCCCGAAAGGCGCACGGCGATCTCGTTGAGCAGGCGGTCCCCCTGCTCGTGACCGAGGCTGTCGTTGACGACCTTGAAGTTGTCCAGGTCCAGGAAGAGGACCGCGAGCGGGCGCGGCTCCTGCTCGCGTCGGGAGCGCTCCAGGGCGCGCGCAAGCCGATCCATGAACAGGGCGCGGTTGGGAAGCCCGGTCAGCGCATCATGGAAAGCCTGGTGGGCGAGTTGCTCCTCGGACGACCGCAACAGGGTGACTGCACGTTCGCGCTCCGCCACCTCCTGCTGCAGAACGCCGTTCGATTCGGCCAGAGCCGCGTTCGCAACGGCCAGTTCCTGCACCCTGGTCCTGAGTTCGCCGTGCGCCCTGACGAGCTTCCTGGTGAGGCGGTGCACGGTCACGGAGACGGCGAGCGACAGGAAGAGGGCGACGCTGAGGCCGTAGAATGCGGCGGAGCGCATTTTTCCCAAACGGCTGACGTACTCCTCGGCAGCCATGTCCACGCCGACAACGCCGACCTGCCGCCCTTCCCGGTCGAAGAAGGGGGCATACCCGCTCATGAAGGTGCCCCAGGCATCCGCGTAGGGCTCCGTATCCGCCTGCGGCGTGCCGCTCCGGAGGGACCGGATCATCATCGGCCCGGCGTCCGGATAAAACTGCATGATGTGGGACTTGTCATCGACGCCGTCGCCGTCGGCGTCACCGGTCGCCGTCGGGTCGAGCACAAAGAACACCTTCTCGTTCACGAGGATGCAGGTGTAGACGAACTTGATGTCTTTGCGGGCGGCGAGGACGCGCGCCAGTGGCCCAATGGCTCGGGCGTATTCGGAACCGCTCTCCTGGCCTGGTGAGGTGAACCTGCGGTGGGCGTCCCCATCGACCAGCGCGGAAAACATCACGGCGTTGCCGCGCAAGTTGCCGCGCACTTCGTCGCGGAGCGCGGCCGCGGAGCGGCGGTAGAGCGCCGCTCCGCTCAGGCACGTGGCCAGAAACACGGTCAGCCCCGCGAGCGCACCCGCGGCCAACGCCTTGCGCGCCCGTGCCCTGTCCGCACCGCGGTGCGGTCCCGTCGTTCCCGACAACATCGGCCTCGGTATGATGTCCGCCAAGAGATGTCTGCCCCTCCGCTGCCGCGGGGTCCTCCATGCGGCTGCTTTAGGGATTGTCGGGGCTGGCGCGGCGTTTCTGGAGCGGACTCCGTTCCCCGTGGACGGCTGCGGTGAACTGTCCGCGGGCCGCGCTTATAGACTGCTGAGCCAACTCGGCGCGGGGGCCTCGCGGCTCTGCTCCAGCACGACCGTTGTGCCCGTCGGCCCGGTCAGCAGCCAGATGTTATCGACCGTCTGGAGCATCATTTTGAAGCCGTGTCCGAGCGTGCCGGCGGTCGTGTAGCCGGGCCTCAGCGTCGCCTCGGGCAGGCGGCTGACCTCGATCCCGGTTCCGCGGTCTTCCACCCAGACCTGCACTCGGCCCGCGCCCGGGTCCGCCCGCACCTCTGCCACTCCGCCGTTCCCGTGCACGACAGCGTTCATGATCGCCTCGCCCACGGCGGTGACAAGGTCATCGGTCCGGTCCTGGTCCAGGCCTGCCGCCTGCGCCGCCCGCGTCGTCAGGTGCCGGACCGCGCGCAGGGTCGGCTTGGTCAGCCCGATCGGCGCGCCCGCGGCATTGTGGAGGCGCGCCGGCAGATCGTCCGCGCTGTCGCAAAGGCGCAGCCTCCCCTCCGTGACGCTGGCGAGCACGTCCCGCAGGAAGTCCCTCTGGTGCGCTTCCGTCTTCGCCAGGCGCTGCTCCACGCGCTTGCGTTCCACCCCCTGGGCCAGCGCGTCGGCGACCGAGGCCAGCTCGTCCAGCGTCTCCGGCGCGAGCGTATGGCGGGCGAAGAGCGCGACGACGCCGACCACCCGGTCTTCCAGGAGGAGAGGATACCCGGCGAACGCCGCCATCCCCTCACGCCGAGCCCACTCCTTTTCGCCGATCCGTTCGTCGCCGAGCACGTCGTTGGTCAGATACGCGGTCTTCTCCTGGGCGATGAGGCCGATCTTCTTCTGCCCGACCGGGATCCGGCCGTGTGCCCCGTTCAGGTGCGTGTACATGCCGGCGCTGGCCTGGAGGACGAGCACGTTCTCCACACTATCGAGCACCCAGATGCGGGCGAGGGCGGCGTCCAGATGCTCCACGAGCGGCTCGGCGCACCGTTGCAGCATCTCCGGCAGAGACCCGCCCGCGGCGAGCGCGGCGCTCACATCGGCGCGCAGCGCCGCATGACGGGACCGGCGCGACTGC
>CADCTO010000166.1 GCA_902805585.1 uncultured Armatimonadota bacterium
GCGCGTCGCGACGTTGCGGACCACCTGTTCGTCGCGGAACCCCAGCCGGGCGGAAAGCAGGTCGAGGGCGCGCCCGCTGGCCTGATGGGGGACCACGGCGTCCACCCCCGCACGCTCCCAGCCCACGTCGCGGAAGAACGTGTCGAGGAAGCGCGGGATGAGGCGCGCGGCCTGCCGGAGCACGGCCGGGCCGTCCATGTGGAACAGGTTCATCACGCGCAGGGTGGCCGGGTCGTTGGGGTGGTGCAGTGAACCGGCGCCCAGGAAGTGGGTGTGATCGGCGCCACTGCTGTACGTGGCGAAGCGGGCGTGCCAGAGCGCGCTCGGCTCGCCGGGAGGTGTCCGAGTGACCACCGCGGCGGCGGCCCCGTCCCCGAAGAGCACGAAGCTTTCCGGCTCGCACGGGTTCAGCGACCGAGACGCGATCTCCGTGCTGAAGACGGCGACGGTGCGGTAGACACCCGCGGCGACCAGGAGTGCGGCGTTCTGGAGCGCGACGAGGAAGCTGAGACAGGTCGCGTTCATGTCGAAGCAGGCGCTGCCGCCGTCGGGGGCGCTCAGCTCGCGCTGCACCAGGGCGGCGGTACAGGGGATAAGCTGCTGCGGGCCCGACGACGCCCCGATGATGGCGTCCACTTCCCGCAACTCTTTCCCGGCGTCGGCGAGGGCGGCGCGCACCGCGGCGGCGGCCATGCCCGACGCGGTCTCGCCGGCGACGTAGCGGCGCTCCCGCACGCCGGTCCGGCTCTCGATCCAGCCCGGCGGCAGGTCCAGCCGCATTTCCAGTTCGGCATTGATGACGCGGCGCTCGGGCAGGTACGCGCCCAGACCGGCGATCTTGACGGGAAGCATCGTCCTTGTCTCCTGTACCTGCTCCATCCTACCGTCCTTTCTATTCGCCGCCATGAGCCGAACGTCCTATTCTCATCTCGCGCCTCGACCGCCCGTGCCACACCGCCCTTGGCTGCCCCATGCGAGGATCGTGACGCGCGTCAGGACGGCCCGCCCGCGGTCCGTCGCACCCGCCGCCGCTTCGCGCCCGGCGCAACGGGGACCAGGCCCGGCTCGACCTCGACGTCGCCGAGCCGGCAGTCGTATTGCGCGAGGATATCGGCGATGCTCGCTAGGACGGCCGCCGCCACCGCTCCGAAATCCTGCCCCCCGGCATCGGGAAGCGCCAGATGGACGCGCAGGTGGCCCGGGCGCTCCTGGACGGCCTGGTAGTCTGCGATGTCTGGGCTGGCGAGCAGAACCATGCGGCGGACGGTGTCGGGGAAGAAGGGGCGTAGGCCGACGCCGCTGTCGCGGTGCGGGAAGTAACACACGTCGTCACACCTGCCTTCGATGGAGGCGAGCACCTGGAAGGTCGAGCCGCAGGGGCAGGGCGACGGGTCGAGGCGCAGCACGTCGCCCAGGCGGTAGCGGACGATGGGTTGGACGCGCCGCCACAGGTCGGTAACGACCGGCGTCACGCGCGCCGTGTCCCCTTCCACCGGCTCGTACTGGAGCGCGACGAGGTCTTCCTGGACGTGGAGTCTGCCGGCGGGACAGGTAGCCGCGAGCAGTCCTTCCGTGCACTGGTACACCTGATGGACCGGCGCGCCAAAGACGGATTCGAGACGACTCCGGTCCTCCGGCTCCAGCACCTCGGCCACGGAAAGCAGGCGTTCGGGACGGATGCCTAGTGCCCCCACCGCCCGCGCGTCCGCGAGCATCCCCAGCAGCGACGGCGGCCCGACGAGCAGATCCGGCCCGTACTCGTTCAGGCGGGCGATCGCCTCGGGCAGCGGCGTCATCAGGTCGTAGTAGCGGAAGCGGACCCGCGCGCCGCCCACCCGCTCGTACAGGTTGCTGTTGGAGCGCAGGAAGAAGGCGACCCGGTACCCGCGCCGCGGCAGCCGGTGCAGCGTGCGCGCGAGCACGGTCCCTGCCCAGGCGTCCTGCTCCTCCGGGCCGACCAGGAACAGGCCCCGGTGTCCCGAAGTCCCCGACGACAGCCCGACCGTCAGCCCCTCAATCGTCGGCGCGAAGTCGCGGCTCTGCTCCGCCCGAAGCGCCGCCGCCATCGCCGCCTCGCACGCGATGCCGCGCGTGTTGAAGGTGTCGAAGTGGGCCATCATCTGCCGCTTGTCGACGGTCGGCAGCGCCCGCCAGTCGCGCAGGTCGCGCCCCCGCCAGTGCTCGTGGTAGAACGGCGCGCGGGCATCGGCGAAGGCGACGATGCGCCTGGCGCGCCGCTCCTGGTACCGCCGCAGGCTCCCGCCACGCAGGCGAGTGAAGCACCAGCGGGCGCGGACGAAGTGCCCGAGCATCCGCGCCGTCATGACGGTTCTACCAGCCGGGCGTAGGCGTCCGGGCAGTGGGTCGGGACGATGGTCACACCGGGGCAGGCGCGGTGGAACGCGTTGAGCCCGTCGAGGGTCGTCCGGACGGCTCGGGCATCGTCGGCGAACAGGTTCGTGGCGCGGTGGGGCGGGCGCCGCTCGGCAACGGAGCGCGTCAGGTAACAGGCGTCGGCGACGAACAGGAAAGGGCCTTTGTCCGTTTCGGCGAGCAGCCCCATCTGGCCGCGCGCGTGCCCGGGCAGGGCAACGAGGCGCAGCGTCCCGTCCCCAAACACGTCGTGCGTCGGCCCGAGGTGGGGGAGCGGCGGCCCCTCGAAGGGGTTCAGGAGCGTGGCCCGGCCCGCGAAGTCGTCCGGCATCAGCGCGGGCACGAAGGCGCGGCGCAGGGCGGCAAGGCCGGTACGCCCGGCCACGTCTTCATAGGCCGCGCGCGTGGCGACGACCTTCGCGTCCGGGAAATCCCGCAGGCCGGACAGGTGGTCGGCGTGGAAGTGGGACAGGAGGACCAGCCCGATGTCGCGCGGCGTCAGGCCCCGGGGCGCGAGCTGAGCGGCCACGGCAAGCTCGGGGCGCAGCCGCAGCGGCGTGACCGCCCGGTACAGCAAGAACGGCAGGCGCCGGGTCGCCTCGATCAGGCGAGGGGCGTAGCCGGTGTCCCACAGGACCCATCCGTGCTCGGGGTGGCGCAGCAGAGCGACCAGAGCGTGGCATTCGATCCGGCGCCGGGCGCCGCCCGCGATCAGGTGGTGCTCCGAGGCCAGGCAGTGGCCGGTGTCCAGGATGTGGCAGGCATTCAGCACGGCGCTTTCGCCCGCAGCGCGGCCAGTGTGCGCTCGATCCCTTCGACGACAGAAACCTGCGGCGCGTAGCCGAGGTCGCGCCGGGCCGCGCTGATGTCATAGGTCTGCGTCCGGCCCAGGATCGCGACCGTATAGCGAGTCAGCAGCGGCTCGCGCCGCGTGACCAGGGCGGCGGCCTCCAGCACGGCGGCCAGCGACAGCGCAGCGGGCAGCGGCAGGCGGGGCAGGCGCGTCGGCAAGTCCAGCCGCATCAGCACCTGCCGGACCACGTCCCACAGCCGTACGTGCTCGCCGTTGGTGATGGTGTAGGTCTTCCCGACCGCCGCGTCGTCCGCGTCGAGCGCGAGCAGGAGCGCCTGGACCACGTTGTCGATGTAAGTCAGGTCGACGAGGTTCTGCCCGTCGCCAATCTGGGGCAGGCGCCCCCTGCGCGCGGCGCGGATCAGGCGCGGGAGCAGCGCCGTGTCCCCGGGCCCGAAGACCGCCTTGGGCCGCACGATCACGGAAGGCACGTCGCCGCGCGCCGCAGCGTTCACCAGGTCCTCGGCTTCCTTCTTCGTCCGCGAATACGCGGACACGAACCGCCGAGGGTACGGCGCGTCGTCGGACAGGTCGCGCTGGTCGCGCCCGTCGAAGACCACGCTGGGCGACGAGACGTAGACAAGTCGGCGAACGCCGTGCCGGCGGCAGCCCGCGATCACGTTCGCCGTGCCGCCGACGTTGACCGCCTCGAACTCTGCCGCCCGGCCCCACGGTGACGACAGCGCGCCGGCGTGGACGACGGCCGACACGCCCCGGCACGCCTCGGAGACCGCCTCCCCATCGCGCAGGTCGGCGACCACGGGGACCGCGCCCGCAGCGGCCAGATTGGGGGAGCGGCCGAAGTCGCGGCCCAGGGCCCGCACCCTACAGCCCCGCGCGAGTAGGGCCCGGGTCAGGTGCGACCCCACGAACCCGGTCGCCCCGGTCACCAGGACGATCGGCGCGGGGATTGTCGCGGGGCGGGACATCGCTTCCATTATAACACCGCACGCAGCGGCCGCCCGGGTCCGCCGCCTTGACAAAGCAAACTGCTATTTGCTAACATGCTGGTAAAACGATTGTTTACTTTGGCGAGAAAGGCGGAGTGAAGATGGCATTTCAGCGCGCGACGCGCAGGCGGGCTTTCCTGAAACTCGGGATCACCGGGCCCAGCGGCAGCGGCAAAACGTTCAGCGGCCTGCAGCTCGCCTTTGGCCTGGCGGGAACCACTGGCAGGGTGGCGGTGCTGGACACGGAAAACGGCAGCGCCTCGCTGTATGCCCACCTGGGCGAGTACGACGTGATGGAGATACAGGCCCCGTTCACCGTCGCCCGCTACCAGGAGGCGATCCACGAGGCCGCCCGGGTGGGCTATGATGTGCTCCTGATCGACAGCATCAGCCACGAGTGGGCGGGGGACGGCGGGCTGCTGACCATGAAGGAGGGCCTGGACGCGCGCGGGGGCAACACCTTCGCCAACTGGGCCAAGGTGACGCCACTGCACGAGCAGTTCAAGAGCGCCCTTTTGCAGGCGCCGCTGCACGTCATCGTGACCATGCGCTCGAAACAGGACTACGTCATGCAGGAGGACGGCAAAGGGCGGTGCGCCCCGGTCAAGGTCGGCCTCAGCCCGATACAGCGCGACGGCTTCGAGTACGAGCTGTCCGTCGTCTTCGACGTCGCCATGAGCCACGAGGCGGTCGTCAGCAAGGACCGCACCGGCCTGTTCGACGGCTTCGTGGGCCGGCTGACCAGAGAGCACGGGCGGCGCATCCGCGAATGGCTGGAAACCGCGCCCGAGTCCTCGGCGACGGGTTACACGGGACTGGACGAAGACCGGCCCGCCGAAACCGGCGATGCCGCCGCGACCGACCCTGAGGCGGCGCTGCGCCTCGCCAAGATGGCGTTCGCGAACGAGGCGAAACGGCGGGGGCACGACGTCTCCGGGGAAGGCGGCAAATTCTCCGCCGCGAAGGTGAACGCCCTCCTGCGGCAGGTCGTAAAGCGCCCGCTCCCGCACAGCCCGTCCGCCGCCGATTGGACCGAGGGGGCGGGCCTGCTGCCGGACGTGACGCGGCCCCCGGACGGCAACACCGGCGCCGCGGAGGACCCGGGACGACGGCACCCGGATCACGGCCTGCCGGATCTCAGGGACCCTTTCGGAGACGACGCACCGCCCGCGGTCGGCCGGGACGAAGCCACGCCCGACCTTCTGTTCCGCCGGACCCACTTCGGCAACGGGGCGGCGCCCCACCGCCGCTGACGCAACGCAGGACGCGTCCAGTGTATGCCTGTCCCGTTTAGTCTCCCCGTGTGCGGGAAAACCAGGAGGGACTGCGACGCGCGGTCGAGGAGGGAATGACAATGGCGGTGCAATGGCGGCAGGATGTTGACGAGGCGCTGGCTGAGGCGAAGACGGCGGGCAAGCCCGCGCTGCTGGACTTCAGCGCCGCGCCCATGTGAGGGGGGTGCGTTCGGCTGGAAGCCGAATCTTATGACGACCCGGCCACGGCGGCCTTCATCAACGAAAACTTCATACCGTACACGGTCAACCTGCGGGAAAACCAGGCCGTTCCGGAGCGCTTCGACGTGACCTGGACGCCCACCGTCCTCGTCCTGGACCCGACGGGGACGGAGCGCCAGCGCGTGGAAGGATACATGCCGAACCGTGAGTTCCGCGCCCAGCTCGAGATCGGGCTGGCGCGTGCGGCCTTCAAGTCGGGACGGTTCGAGGATGCCGAAGATCTCTACGGACGCGTGGCCGCCGGTTACGCCGGCATGCCGGCCGCGGCCGAGGCGCTCTACTGGCGCGCGGTCAGCCGCTACAAGGGCAAAGGCGAGGGGGCGGCACTGGGCGAGGTCGCGGCGCAACTGAGCCGGGAGTACCCGAACAGCGAATGGGCGACGAAGGCGACCGTCTGGGCTCAGTAGCCCCCGAGTAGCACACCCGAGCGGCGCGGCGACGCGCCGCGCCGCTCGGGTGTGCTACAATCGCTCTGATGGATGACTACCCCCCGCCTAACATCCTGCTGATCCACGGCGACCAGCACCGGTTCGACTGCCTCGGCGTGAACGGGCACCCGCTCCTGGAGACCCCGAACCTTGACCGCATCGCCGCGGAAGGCGTCAACTTCACGCACGCCTTCACGCCCGCGCCGATCTGCTCGCCCGCCCGCGCCTCGCTCGCGACCGGCGCGTGGCCGACGCAACACGGGTGCATCAACCTGCCGGGCTGCGAGGGCTACCGCCCCGTCCGCGAAGACCTGCCATTGATCACAGAGGTATTGAACGAGGCGGGGTACCGGATCGGGTACGTCGGCAAGTTCGGCGGCGAGACGGCCGGTCCGCCGAGCGCCCACGGCGCCCACGATTACGTCCCGCTGTCGGAGTACCCGAAGTGGCGCCACGCGCAGGGACTGCCCCCCCTGCCGCACGCCAACGGCTACTTCGGCGAGGCGGACCCCCACATCCGCCCCGAACAGTCGCGCCTCGCCTGGTCCGCCGACCACGTTCTGCGCCTGCTCGACGCCTATTCGACCCACGACGGCCCGTTCTTCGTGCGCTGGGACCCCGTCGAGCCACACCCCGGCAACGTCGTGCCCGAGCCGTACGCGTCGATGTACCCGCCCGGCGCCATTCCCCCGCGTCCGAGCTTCCCGGACCCGCTCACGAACAAGCCGTGGGTCCAGCGCCAGCAGCGCCGCTCGTGGGGCGTGGACGAGTGGACGTGGGACGACTGGGCGCCGATCGTCGGACGCTACCTGGGGGAGATCGCGCTGCTGGACGCGCAGGTCGGGCGCGTGCTCGGGTGGCTGGACGAGCGGGGTTTGGCCGAAAACACCCTTGTGATCTTCACCGCGGACCACGGCGACATGTGCGGCGCGCATGGCATGTTCGACAAGCACTACGTCCTGTACGACGACGTGGCGCGCGTCCCGCTGCTGCTGCGCTACCCGGCCGCGCTTTCGCCGGGCCGGACCTGCGACGCGTTCGTCTGCCAGGAGATCGACGTCGCCCGCACCCTGTGCGACGCCGCCGGCATTGACGCGCCCCTCACCTTTGCGGGTCACAGCCTGCTGCCCTGGGCGCGCGGCGAGACCCACGACGCACGGCCCGACATCTTCGCCATGTACCAGGGCACGCATTCCGGCCTGTACAGCCAGCGCATGGTGCGCGACCGTGCCTGGAAGTACGTCTGGAACGCGACCGCCGAGGACGAACTGTACGACCTGATCGGGGACCCGGCCGAGCTGCACAACCGCGCCGAGGACCCGGCGGCGCGGGAGCACCTCGAACGCCTGCGCCGCCGCCTCCTCGCGTGGATGGGGGAGATCCGGGACCCCCTGCTCAACGCCTTCGCGCGCCGCCAGATCGACCCCGAAGCGCCCGTCCCCGGGTTCTGAACGCGGGCGGGGGCCTCAGCCCCCCGCCATCGCCCCGCCGCCCATCATCCCGCCGCCCATCGCGGGGCCGCCCATGGCTGCGCCCATGGCCGGAGCGGCACTCGCTGTTTCCGACGACGGCTTGGTGGTCGCGCAGGACGGGTCGATGCCGCGCAGCATCATGCCCTGGCCGCGGCTCTCGTGCGTGCGGATAGCCGGCGGATCGGTGGGGTCGCGCATCTGCACGAGGATCGTCGTGCGCGCCTCGTCGCTGGTGTTGATCCCGGACCCGTGTACGGTCAGGTACGAGAAGAAGAGCGCGTCGCCCGCCTTGGCCGGGATGGGCGTGGCGCTCTCGACAGGGTATTCGGTCGGGTCGAGGTGGTGGCCGCCGTCCGGGATGTGCGGCAGGATGCCGTTCTTGTGGCTCCCCGGCAGCACGCGCACGCACCCCTTTTCCAGCGGCGCGTCGTCGAAGTGGAGGATGACGGCGATCATCGAATGGTTGTCGTGCGGGAAGAAGGGCGCGTCCTGGTGGAGCGGGAAGGGGGAGCCCTTTTCCGGCGGTTTGATGAACGCCTTGGTGTGGTGGAGCTGGACGTTCGGTCCGATAAGGTCGGCCGCGACGCCCGTCAGCCGCTCGTCCACGATCAGCCGGGCGAACGCGGCCGACTGGAACTGCACGTCGTGGCAGTGCAAAAGCTGCGTCACCGCGCCGCCCGCGATGTCCTTGGCGCTGCCCCAGGTCGCGTCGATGCTCCGGATCTGTGACAGCCGGGCCATCAGGGCGTGGGTCTCCTGCCGGTAGGCCGCCGCCTCCTCCGGCGTTATCAGGCCGGGCACCACGATATAACCGTTCTCACGGTAAAAAGCAAGCTGTTCGTCGGTCAGCATGGTTGACTCCTTGTGACGCCGTTGCTCGGAAGCAAGCCCCGGCAACACTCCCTTCGTCAGCGCGGCGTCCTTTTCCTACCACGCGCCACGTATAATACAACGGCATGATCCGCGCTATTATCTTCGATTTCGACGGTCTGATCCTGGACACCGAGTATCCCGAGTACCAATCGTGGGAGGAGGTGTTCGCCGCCCACGGCTGCGCGCTCGCCCTCGACGATTGGGCTGCGGGGATCGGCCGCTCCGTTTACGCACAGTCCTTCGACCCGTACGCGCACCTGGAGGCACAGCTTCGTCGCCCCATCGAGCGGGAGCGGATCCGGCAGGCGCGGCGCGAGCGCTACGCGGAACTGGTGGCGGCGCAGGCGATCCGCCCCGGCGTCGAGGCGTACGTCGCCGAGGCCCGACGGCTCGGCCTGAAGCTCGGCGTGGCGTCCAGCGGAACGGGAGACTGGGTCCGGGGCCACCTGTACCGACTGGGCCTGATGGCGCACCTTGACTGCGTCCGCTGCGCCGAGGACGTGACGCACGCCAAGCCCCACCCGGAGCTGTACCGGAGCGTCCTGACGGCGCTCGCACTGACGCCCGACGAGGCCATCGCCATCGAGGACTCGCCCAACGGCGTCCGGGCGGCGAAGGCGGCCGGACTGTTCTGCGTCGCCGTACCCAATCCGCTCACCTGCCGGCTCCCGCTCGAACACGCCGACCTGCGGCTCGCCTCGCTCGCCGATCTGCCGCTGGCAGAGCTGTTAGCGCTCGTCGAGAAGGACCGCAGCAGGCCGTCCCGCGGGTAAAATGTATGTGGCTAACCTGCTGACATAATGTTTGCCCATTCCCGACGAAAGGAGGTGAGACCCTTGGCTCGTGACCACGCCCTTTTACAGCACGGCGGACGATCGCCCTGGTGACTGTGAAGCATCCCGATGCCGCCGCCGTGTGCGGCGCGCGCACTTTCGGACTACGAAAAGGTACTCGAACATGAAATCAACACTCGGGCTGCTTCTGCTGCTCGCGCTGCCCCTCGTCGGCGCCTGCGGCGACCGAAACGCCGAAACCTCCTCCGAACCGGCGGCCCCGAGCCGCGGAGACGGTACGCAACAGACACGCCCTTTGATGATCTCGGCGATCCCCGACCAGGACCCCGAGAAACTGCAGCGGCTGTACGGCAAGGTCTCGGCCTACCTCGGCAAAGAACTGGGCGTGCCGGTCGAGTACAGGCCCGTGACCGACTACACGGCCTCGGTCACCGCCTTCAAGGTCGGCGACCTGGACCTGGTCTGGTACGGCGGGCTGACGGGGGTGCAGGCCCGCCTCCAGGTTCCCGGCGCGGAGCCCATCGCCCAGCGCGACATCCA
>CADCTO010000167.1 GCA_902805585.1 uncultured Armatimonadota bacterium
GGCGGGGATCGACTGCTGCTGCGCGCGGGGCCGCCCCTCCGGCCTTCCCTTCCGTGAACCGGCTGTCGATGGGGTGTCAGGCACCCCTCTCCCCCCGCGAAGCGGGAGCAGGGGAGAGGGGACGGGGGTGAGGGCCGGCCGCCGCTTACGCCTTTTCTTGACACCCCCCGCCGCCCCTGCTACACTACAGAGTTACCGAGTATGACGGACGAATCCGAGAACATCATCGTCGCCAAGTTCGGCGGCACGTCGCTGGCGGACGCCGGGCAGATCCGGAAGGTCGCGGACATTGTGGCGGCGGACGCGCGCCGCCGGTGCATCGTGGTGTCGGCGCCGGGAAAGCGCGATAAGCAGGACCAGAAGGTGACGGACCTGCTGCTGACGTGCTGGCACCTGGCGGCGCAGAAGCTGCACTACCGGGAGCCGCTTTCGCTGATCCGCGGCCGTTACGACGCCATCGCACGCGACCTGGGCGTTTCGACCCTGGACGAGCCGATCGCGGAGATGGAGTGCGAGCTGCGCAAGCTGGCGGACGGCGACGAGTCGACGCTGGCGACCCGGGACTGGATGGCGGCCCGGGGCGAATACTTCCACGCGCGCCTGATCGCCGACTTCCTCCGGGCCACCTTCGTGCCCGCGGGCGAGTGCGTCCGCTTCGACGAAGAGGGCCGGCTCGCACCCGTTTCGTATGCCCTTCTGGCGGAGCGGCTGCAAGGCCCGGGGCGGTACGTGATCCCCGGTTTCTACGGGCGCGACGCGGCGGGGCGCATCAAGACGTTCTCGCGGGGCGGGTCCGACATCACGGGCGCCGTCGTGGCGCGGGCGGTCGGGGCGTCGCTGTACGAGAACTGGACCGACGTTTCGGGCCTCCTGATGGCCGACCCGCGCGTGGTCGAGAACCCCCGGTCCATCGCCGAGGTGACGTACCGGGAGGTGCGCGAACTGGCCTACATGGGCGCCAACGTCCTCCACGAGGAGGTCATCTTCCCCGTGCGCGAGGCCGGCATCCCGATCCAGATCAAGAACACCAACGCCCCCGGCGACCCGGGCACACGCATCGTGAACCGGCGGGACGCGACGGAAGGGCCGGTGGTGGGTATCGCGGGGCGCACCGGCTTCACGGCGATCTTCATCGAGAAGTGGCGGATGAACCAGGAGGTCGGGTTCGGGCACCGCGCGCTGGGCATCCTGCTGCGGCACAACATCCCGTTCGAGCACATCCCGTCGGCCATCGACTCGATGTCGATCATCGTGTCGGAGGAGCACCTGGCCGGGCGGGAGACGGCCGTGCTGCGCGAGATGGAGCGCATCCTGGAGCCGAACCGGCTGGAGACGCACGCCTCGCTGGCGCTGATCGCCACCGTCGGGGAGGGCATGAACCACCGCGTCGGCGTCGCCGCGACGGTCTTCGGCGCCCTGGGCGCGGCGGGCGTGAACGTGCGCATGATCAGCCAGGGCGCGTCGGAGATCGGCATCCTGATCGGCGTCGCCGCCGGCGATTACGAGCGGGCCGTACGCGCGATCTACGCGGCGTTCGAGCGCGCCGGAACCTGAGGAACCCATCATGGCAAACTGGAAGAACGGACTTCCGACCCGTGCGGACTACTTCCCCATCGCCGTCTGGCTGCAGAGCCCGACCAATGCGGAACGCTACCGGGCGGCGGGCATCAACGTGTATGTCGGGCTGTGGCAGGGCCCGACCGAAGCACAGCTCGCCGCGCTCGCCAAAGCGCGCATGCCCGTCATCTGCGACCAGAACGCGGTCGGCCTCGCCCACCGCGCGGACCCGATTATCGTCGGCTGGATGCACGGGGACGAGCCCGACAACGCCCAGCCCGTCAAGGACCCCGCCACCGGGAAAACGGGATACGGGCCGCCCGTTCCGCCCCCGAAGATCGTGGCCGACTACGAGCGTCTGCGGCGGGCGGACCCGACGCGGCCGATCCTGCTCAACCTCGGGCAGGGGGTGGCCAACGACGAGTGGGTCGGCCGCGGGGCCGGCGCCAAGCTCGACGACTACAAGACCTACGTCCAGGGCTGCGACATCGTCTCGTTCGATGTCTACCCCGTCGCGGGGCTGCCAAAGCCGGACAGCGAGAACTACCTGTGGTACGTGCCCAAAGGGGTGGACCGGCTGCGGGAATGGACGGGGGGCGGGAAGCGGATCTGGAACTGCATCGAGTGCACGCGCATCGACGCGGGCACGAAGAAGGCGACGCCGGAGCAGGTGCGCGCCGAGGTCTGGATGTCGCTGATCCACGGCTCCACGGGGCTGATCTATTTCGTCCACGAGTTCAAGCCCAAGTTCAACGAGTA
>CADCTO010000168.1 GCA_902805585.1 uncultured Armatimonadota bacterium
CTTCCGCTCGGTCACCTTGACGATCACCTGTGACAGGGCCTCGGCGAGCTGGTCGGCCGTGATGCGTTTGCCGCCGTCGAGCGCGAGCGGCGTGTTCTTGGGCAGGTAGCCTCCGGCGATCAGGCGGCGGACGGCTTCGGGGCCGGGAAGGGCCGGCGCGGCCGCGCGGGTGCGGCCCCGGGGCTGCCGGTCCGAGCGCTCCATGTACTGCACGAACCGGTACAGCGTGACGGCCAGCTCGTAGCGCGTGACGGGCTTGTTCCCGGCGTAGCGGTCGGCGACGGAGCGCGGCCTGCTCTGGCCCTCCGGGTAGCCGACCACGATGCCGGCTTCCTTCAGCTTCTGCACGGACTGTGCGGCCCAGTGGTCCGCCGGAACGTCGGGGAACGACGCCTGCCCCTGGGATCGGGCGGCGGGGGCTACGGAGATCGCGGCGGCCGCGAGGCCCGTCAGGACGTAACGAGAACCGAGTTTCATGGTTGTCTTCCTTTCATCCCCGTTGTTCCCTGTCACGCCGGGGCTCACGCGTAGGGCATCGCCTGGTCTTCGACCCGGTAGATCGTCTCGAAATCTTCGAGGGCGCGGCCGGTGCCGATGGCGACGCAGGAGAGCGGATCGTCGGCGACCTGGACGGGGATGTCGGTGGCGAGTTCGAGCAGCTTGTCCAGGCCGCGGAGAAGCGCGCCGCCGCCGGTGAGCGTGATGCCGCGCTCGATGATGTCGGAGGACAGTTCGGGCGGCGTCTGCTCCAGAACGCCTTTGACGCGCTCGACGATGGACGTCACCGGCTCGGCGAGGGCCTCGCGGACCTCCTGGCTCGTCACCTCCACGGTCTTGGGCAGCCCGGCCACCAGGTCGCGGCCGCGCACCTCGATGCGCGCCTCGCTCCCGGTCGGGTAGGCGGAGCCGATCTTGATCTTGATCTCTTCCGCGGTCCGGTCGCCGATCATCAGGTTGTACGTGGTCTTGAGATGACGGACGATCACCTCGTCCATCTTGTTGCCGCCGATGCGCAGGCTTTTGGACAAGACGATGCCCGACAGCGAAATGACCGCGATGTCCGTCGTGCCGCCGCCCACGTCGACGACCATGTTGCCGCCGGGCGTGGAGATGGGAAGGCCCGCGCCGATCGCGGCGGCCATCGGCTCTTCGATCGTCGCCGCCTCGCCCGCGCCGGCGGACCGGGCCGCCTGCAGCACCGCCCGCTTCTCGACCGACGTGACCCCGGACGGCACGCAGACGAGCACGCGCGGCTTGAAGGCGCGCCGCCGGCCGCACACCTTGGCGATCAGGTGCGCGAGCATCTTCTCGGTCGTCGTGTAGTCCGCGATCACGCCGTCGGACAAAGGCCGGATGGCGACGATGCTGCCGGGCGTGCGCCCCAGCATCAGGCGCGCTTCCTCGCCCACGGCCAGCACCTCTTTGTTGGTGCGGCGGATGGCGACCACGGAAGGCTCGCGGAGCACCACGCCCTTGCCCCGCACGTACACCAGAATGTTGGCCGTCCCCAGATCGATACCGATCTCGGGCGTCAGGCGGAACATAAGGCCAGTCTGCCCCCGCCGCTCTCGTCCTCGCGCCAGGTTTCGGCCCCCAGTCCCTGCAGTTTCTCCACCAGGCATTCGTAGCCGCGCTCCAGGTGCTGCGTTTCCGACAGGCGCGTCTGCCCTTCCGCCCGCAGTCCCGCCAGGAACAGCGCCGCGCTGGCGCGCAGGTCGGTCCCCTCCACGTCGGCGCCGGTCAGGCGCGGCACGCCGGTGATCACGGCCGTGCGGCCGTCCACCTCGGCGACGGCGCCCATCTTGCCCAGCTCGCTCAGATACCGGAACCGGTTCTCGTACACCTTGTCGGTCACCACCGAGGTGCCGTCGGCGACGCACAGCAGGGCCGTGAACGCCTGCTGCATGTCGGTCGGGAAGCCCGGGTGCGGGAGGGCCGTCAGGCGCGTCGGGCGCGGTCGGCCGGCGGGGCCGACGACGCGGATGCCGCGGGCCTCCTCTTTGACCTTCAGGCCCGCCTCGGCCATCTTCAGCGTGATGGGCCGCAGGTGCGCCGGGTTCGCGCCGTCCAGGAAGACGTCGCCGCCGGTTATCCCGGCCGCAAGGCCGAGCGTGCCGGCCTCGATGCGGTCGGTGACCACGCGGTACTCGCAGCCGCGCAGCCGGTCCACGCCCTCGACGGTGAGGACGCCCGTGCCGTGTCCGTGGATGCGCGCGCCCATCGCGATGAGGAAGTTCCCGAGGTCCTCGATGTCCGGCTCCTGCGCGGCGTTCTCGATCATGGTCGTTCCTTCGCCGAGCGCGGCGGCCATCATGATGTTCATGGTCGCCCCGACGGACGGGAAGTCCAGATAGATCGTCGCCCCCCGCAGGCCGTCCGGCGCCTCGGCGGCGACGTAGCCGTGCGTGGCGTCCAGGCGCGCGCCCAGCGCCTGCAAGCCCTTCAGGTGCAGGTCGACCGGCCGGGCGCCGATGTTGCAGCCGCCCGGTTGGGCGACGCGTGCGCGCTTCAGGCGGGCGAGCACGGGGCCGAGCACCCAGAACGAGGCCCGCAGCCGGGCGACGATCTCGGTGGCCGCTTCGTGCGAGGTCAGGTTCGTCGCGTCGATGTGGGCCGAATGGCCGTCCTCGGAAAAAGAAACGGAGATCCCCAGGTGGCGCAGCACGTCGGCCATGGTGGCGATGTCGCCGATGCGGGGGAGATTATGGATGGTGGTGACGCCTTCGGAGGCGAGGATGGCGCCCGCGATGATCGCGAGCGACGCGTTTTTCGATCCGCTGACGGAGACGGTTCCGGCCAGCCGGTTCCCACCGACGATCACGATGCGCTGCCCCAAGACGTCCTCCCTGCCCGCCGCTCGCTCGACAAGCCGATCCGCGGGGGTGTTCTTGCCAGGCGGCGAGGTTCTCGGTACACGAAATAGACGGAACGAGTCCCCGTGCCGACGCCCAAGGACGGCAGCCGGGAATCACACCAGTATACAAAGGCTGCCACGTTCTGTCAAGATTGCCTGCGTCCGCGGAGGCCCCCGCGGACGCAGGCATCGCGACGCAAGGATCCGGTAGTGGAACCGCCGGGGGAAGCGGTCAGGCGTGCGGTTCGGGTTTGGGCAGAAGGCCGAGCACCGCGTCGACGTCGGACGGGGCGGAGCGCGCGGCTTCCGCGTTCTCCTGGCCGATCTGCTGGAGGATCTCGGCGCGGTGGATGCGCGTGGTGCGCGGCGCGTCGATGCCGATGCGCACCTGGTCGCCGCGCACTTCCAGCACGGTGACCACGATGTCGTCGCCGATCTGGATGCTCTGGTTCAGGCGGCGCGTCAGTACGAGCACGGCGTGTTACCTCCCCGCGCCGGCGGCGGCCCCGGCGGAGGACGCACCGGCGGGGAGGACGCGGTGCTTGGTCGAATAGCGGTCGCCGTCCAGGATGATCTGCCGCCCCCGCCGCGCCTGCCCCTCGATCACGAGCGGCCCGAGCAGGTTGGCGGTCATCGCCCGCGCGTCTCCGGGCGGCACGGTGACGATCACCCAGAGCGCCGCGTCCGGGGCCGTGTCGGCGGGCAGCGGGGGCGCGTAGTCCGGGAAGGCGCCGCCCGGGGAGAGCAGCAGGAAAGCCAGTTCCGGCCGCTCCGCCGACTGGAGCCAGACGAACGGCGAGTCGTCGCCGTGCGGCACCGGCACGAAGCGGCGCGCGCCGGCGAAACCGGGCAGGCCGTCGGGGAACGTCAGCAGCGCTTCCTCGTCGGCGGTCAGGCGCCCGAAGCGGGTCGTCTCGATTTCTATGTCCATGGTCAGATGCATCCCGCGGCGCTACCTCAGGTAGTCCATGAGGCTGCTCTGGAAGGTCCGCGACGTGCTGGCGAGCGACGCCTGGTAGGCGTTCTGCGCCGCCTGGAGTTCCACGATGGCCTGCGGCAGGTCGATCTCCTCGATGTTGGACGCGATGGTCCGGAACTCCTGCTCCGCCGTGTCCAGCCGCGCCCGCGTGGCGTCGATCTGGTTGATGACTGAGCCGACCTGCCCGCGCGCGCCGAGCACCCGTTTGAGCCCGTCGTCGATCTTCGCCATGCCCGTCGTCGACAGGCCGGCCGTGTCGCCCGCCGTGATGTAGCCTTTCACGGCGTCCAGGTCGTCCAGAAGCTGGGAGAAGATGGCGTCACCGGGCAGGTTGCCGTTGACGTACTCGCCGCGGTTGATCTCGACCCGCTGCGATCCCGCGTCCCCCGCATACGTGTTGGCGGCGTCGGCGGGGTCGAAGGGGCGCGTGTCGGTCTTGTGGCCGGCGAACAGGTAGCGGCCGCTCACGTTCGTGTTGGCGATCGCGACGACCTGCTCCTTGATGCGGCCGATCTTCTGGGCCAGCGCCTGGCGCGATTCCGCGGACTGCGTGTCGTTGGCGGCCTGCACGGTCAGCGTCCGCGCTTCGCGTACGAGGCCGCCCAGGCTGTCGAGGGCGCCGTCCGCGAGCGACAGGGCGCCCTTCCCCTGCTCGCCGTTGCGCCGGTACTGCGTCAGATCGCCCAGGGTGCTGTTCAACTGTATGAGCTGCGACGCCCCGCCCGGGTCGTCGGAGGCGCTCTGGATGCGCTTGCCCGTCGTGAGTTTGTCCTGCGCCCGGGCGACGCGGATCAGCGCGCCCTCCATGCCGCTCTGCGCGCCGCGCGCGAGCGAGCCGAACGTCACCCGAAGTCCCATACCCATCTCTGGTTACCTCGCGCCGAAGGCGCTGAGCAGCGTGCCCATCATGTCGTCGGAGATCGAGATCAGCTTGGCGGCGGCCTGGTAGGTGCGCTGGAACTTCACCAGGTCGGCCATCTCGTCGTCGAGGGATACCCCCGAGATGGCGTCCCGCCGCGATTCGAGCTGCCGCACGAAGGGGTCGTGGCTCGCCACGCCGCCGTCCAGCGTCTTCACTTCGACCCCCAGCGAGGCGGCGACGCCCCCCCACCAGTCGCGCAGCGTCTTGTTATCGATCGGGCCGGCCGTGATCGCCTCCTTCGCCAGGTCCGCGATGGCGAGCGCGTTGTCGCCGTTCCCCACGGCGAACGTGGCGGGCGGGACCGGACCGGCGGCGGCGGCGACCAGATCGGGGTCTGCGGCGACGAGGGGGTTGACGGCCAGATCGCCGGCTCCGGTCCCGACGAACAGGTCCGCGCCCGCCTGCCCGTCCTTGTCCAGGCCGCCGCGGTGCAGCGTGTTGACCCTGTCTCGGAACGCGGCGGCCAAGCCGTCCAGCTTACCCCGGTAGTCGACGAGTCGCGCCTGGGCGTCCAGCAGGCCCTTCATCTCCCCGCCCTGTACGTCGTTTTTCGCGGTCAGCGCGTCGATGCCGCTCAACGGGTAGTCGAGCGTGCCGCGGACGATGGCGGCCCCGCCGATCTGCACCGTCACGGTCCCATCGGCGGCGGCGATCACGGTCGTGTTGGCCTTCTTGGAAAGCGTGTCCAGCAGGTTGTTGCGCTGGTCCCGGAGGTCGTTGGGCGTGTCGCCCTGCGCGACGACATTGCGGATCTCCCGGTTGAGCGTGGCGACCTGCCGGGCGATCCCGTTGATCTCCGCGATCCCCATCCCGACCCGGGCAGCGAGGTCCCTCTCGACGTTCTCCAGCCGGGTGTCGATGTTGTGGAACGCCGACGTCAGCGTGCCGGCGCCCGCGACGACGGCGCTCCGGAGCGGCGTGCTGTCGGCGCCGGCCGCCAGATCCTGGAACGCATTGAACAGGCCCGTCAGGGCGGCGTTGATGCCGTTCGGGCCCGGCTCGCCCACGGCCTGCTCCACCTGCGCCAGGGCGTCCCGCTGCGCCACAAGGGCCTCACGGTCACCGTACCCCCGGCGCACCTGCAAGTCCAGCGCGCTGTCACGGGCCTGGGTGACGGTGCGGGCCTCGACGCCCGTCCCCATCTGCATGGCCCCGATCTGGTACCACTGCGACGGGGTCGTGTAGGGGTCGGTCACCTGGAACTCGACCCGCTGGCGCGAGTAGCCCGGCGTGTTCACGTTGGCGATGTTGTGGGACACGGTGTCCATCGCCGCCTGCGCCGTCCGCAGCGCCCGCATCCCCGACTCTATCCCGAAAAACGTTCCCGGCATGGTTTCTCCTCAGGGATGAGGTGCGAGGGATGAGGGATGAGGCGGAGAAACACCCTTTCCCCTTCCATCCCTCATCCCTCATCCCTCGCACCTCATCCCTTCCTCAAGCCGCCTTGTCCAGAAGGATCGCGGGCGTCCCCAGGCGCTGCATCGGCGCGCTGTAGTCTTTGCGCGGCGCGAGCGCCCGGGCCAGCACCTCCAGCGAAGCGCCGATGTAGTCGAGCTCGTTCTCTAACAGTTCCCGGTTGAGGAGTTGCGTGTCGTGGACCTGGGACGCCACTTCCAGGAGCATCTCGCGGGCGGCCCCGATCAGCAGGGCGACGTCCCCGGGGCAGCACGCGGCGACCCGGGACAGCGTGATCTGGGCCGGAGGGACGCCGCCGGCCCGGGCGATGTCGCGCGAGACGGTGACCCGCTCGGCGGCCGCCTGCTCGGCCTCGTCCAGGAGTTCCTGGTACCGTTGCTGGACGCGGCTCAGGGACGGGATGTCGCGCTCGATGATCGCCTCGCGGATCTGCGTGGCGGCCGCGAGCAGGCGGTGCTGGAGGACCAACTCCTTCTTTAGCAGGGTCAGCAGGTGGCGCCCGAGGCGCCGGGTCGGGAGGGCAAGGTCGGTCGCCGACGCGGTCGGCAGCTCGGATGGCGTCATGGTCGTTCCTCTTCGCCGCCGCGCTTGAGCGCGGGGGCCAGTTCCTGATACAGGAGGTCCGCGATCCCCATCTGGCCCGTGGTGCTCATCTGGCGGGCGGTCTCGTCGTCCATCAGGTCGCGGAAAATCTTCTCGCCCTGGGAGGGGGCCATGAAGCCCCCCTCGCCGACGGTTTTGCGCATCTGCTTCATCAGGTAGCTGACGAAGAAGGCTTCGAAGGAGGCCGTGGCCTCCTTCAGCTTCTTCCGCTCCGGGCTTTCGTCGCCGGCGGCGTCCGCGGCTCTGGCCGTCGCGGGCGCTTCGGCCGGCGGCGCGTCCGCCGGTCCGGTCGCGGCCGGGACGGTGAAGACAGGGCGATCCGCCGCCGCGGCGGGGACGCCGCCGGCCGGGCCCCGAAAACCGGGCGGCGGCGGGACGCCACGAAGAGCGGCGTCGCCCTTGCCGGGTGCGGGCATCGGCGGGAGCTGGTTGGTCGCGGGTTCGATCATCGTCTCTTCGTGTATTGTCGGCAATTCTGCCGGGCACTTCAGTGCCGGCCGCGCCTACTGGATCTCCAGTTCGGCTTTCAGCGAACCCGACGCCTTCAAGGCCTGGAGGATTGCGATCAGGTCGCGCGGCGTCACCCCGAGCGCGTTCAGCGCCCGGACCACCTGGTCCACCGTGGCAGCGGCCGGCACGGTCTGGATGCGCCCGCCCTCATCACGCGCGTCGATCCTGGTGTTCGGCACGACCACCGTCCTGCCCCGGTCCGACAGCGGGTTCGGCTGCGACACCCCGGGGCGGGCCCGGATCTTCACCGAAAGGGCGCCGTGCGCGATGGCGCAGGCCGAAACGCTGACGTTGCCGCCGATCACGACCGTGCCCGTCCGTTCGTTCACGATGACGCGGGCGACGGTGTCCGTCGTCACCGGCAGCGTCTCGATCCCGGCGATGGTCAGCACCGGGTCCGCCCCGCCCGGCATCGAAACCTCGACGGTTCCGGCATCGGCCGCGCGGGCCGTAAGGCCGAGCGGCGCCCGGTTGATCGCCTGCGCGACGCGGGCCGCCGTGGTGAAGTCGGCCTGGTGCAGGGTGATCAGCAGGGCGCCCGCGTCACCCGCCAGCGTCGTCGGCACCTCCTGCTCCACCAGGGCGCCGCCGGGCACGCGGCCCGCCGTGACGTGGTTCTTGGTCTGCGAGCTGCCGCCGCCGCTGGCCGTGAAGCCGCCGACGCTGACCGCCCCCTGCGCCACCGCGTACACGCCGCCGTTCCCGGCCCGCAGCGGCGTCTGCAAGAGCGTGCCACCCTGGAGCGATTTGGCGTCCCCGATCGACGACACCTGCACGTCGAGCGTGCTGCCGCTCCGCGCGAAGGCCGGAAGCTGGCACGTCACCATGACGGCGGCGACGTTCTTGACCTTGATCGCGGTGGCGGGAACGGTGACGCCGAAACGCTCGAGCATGGAAGCGACCGACTGCGCCGTGAACAGGGTGCCGCTGGTGTCGCCCGTGCTGTCGAGGCCCACGATCAGCCCGTACCCGACGAGCTGGTTCGACCGGACGCTGCCGACGCGGGCGATGTCCTTGATGCGCTCGGCCCGGGCCGGAGAGATCGAGAACAGCGCGGCGGCAAGAACGCCCAGAATCAGGGAACGCTTCCTCATGGTCTGCCTCAGAACAGGATCTTGAAGATCTTGGTGATGACGCCTTCGCGCTGCTTGTCGCCGACGATGCCCTTGCCCTCGTAGCGGATCGCGGCGTCGGCGACGAACGACGACAGGACGGTGTTGTCGGGCTGCACGTCGGCGGGGCGGACGCGGCCGGTGATGACCATGCGCTGCTTCTCCGCATTGATCATGACCTCGCGCACCCCTTCCAGGAGCAGGTTCCCGCTCGTGTCCACGCCCTTTACCGTGACCGTGATGCGTCCGTTCAGCGAGCCGTTGCGTGCGGTCTGCCCCGAAGCGTCCAGTTTCGTGCCGCCGGACAGGCCGAACTTCCTGATCTGGCCCAGGAGGGGACCCAGCCCCGGCCCGAACTTGGCGTCCTCGGACTTGGCCGCCCTGGTGCTCGCCTGCGCGACGGCCTGCGTCTGCTCCGATACCAGGATCGTCAGGATGTCCCCGGCCCGGCGTGCCTTGTTGTCGGCGAACAGGCTGTCGGCCCGCGGCGCGTACAGCGAGTCCGCCCGCACGACCGGCGCGAAGGCGCCGAGCACCAGCAGTCCGACCACGACACGTTTCATTCTTCGTCCCCCACGATCACGTTCAATGCGTCTGCGACGCGGGCGCGGACGACGCGGTCCGGCCCCGGTGTCTTGGCGTCCGGCGCAAGCCGCACCCGGATCGTCTGCCCCACGCGGCCCTCCTCGCAGGTGACGCCGCTCGCAGCGACCTCGACGTCGCCGAACATGACGCGCACGGTCACCGCCGCCTGCGCGGCCACGACGGGCGACTCCTCGATGTCCGCGGGGTTCAGGCTTTTGCCGCCGGGCACCGCCCGCGCGGCGCGCCTTCCGACCACGGCCTCCACACTGCCGACAAAGGCCGCGCCGCCCACCTCGACCCGAGACAGCGCGACGTCTTCCGGGTAGATGACCGCGTGCCGCGCGATGGACCGCGCCGCGACGACGGCCCGGGTGAACGACCGGACCCGGAACGCCACCTCTACAGTGCGCGCCTCGCCCGCGGTCGCACCGGCCACGCTCACGGTCACGGGTACGACCGCGCTGCGCGCGGAGCGTAGGACCGGCGCCCCCGCCACGACGATCGCGGTCTGTCCGGCCCGCAGCGCGGGGAGACGGGGCGCCGAGACCGGCTCCAGGAGCACGTCCTCGGCGGGACCGGGGAGGGCCCGCCGCAGCGCATCCGTCGCCGCCGCGATGATGCCGCCCGCCGCGTCCGCTCCCCGCGATGCCGACACCGTGACGGCGGGCGGCAGAATGAATCGCGCCAGGTCCGCCTTCGCCGCGCGGAGCCGCAGCCGGATCTCGCCGGCCGACAGGACGCAGGAGCGGCCGGGCAGCGGTGCCGCGCCGAGCACCGTGTCGCCTACGGCGCCCGTCGCGTCCGAAACATCGCGCAGGCGGATCTCGCGGCCGGCCACGGTCGCCTCGGTACGCACGGTCACCCTGGGCGCGGCGGCGAAAGCGGAGGAAACTGCGGAGGCGCAGAGGCACAACGGGAGCACAGAGAAGAGAGCCGTTTTTTTCGATCCCCTGTGCAATACCTTTGTCTCCGTGTCTCCGCGGTTCCTCTTCTTCATGTGGTTTAGCGGCGGAGGTTGTTGGCGGTGCCGAGCATGTCGTCGGCGGTCTGGATGGACTTGGAATTGACCTCGTAGGCGCGCTGGGCGGTGATCATGTTGACCATCTCCTCGACGATCTGGACGTTGCTCATCTCCAGCGTGCCCTGCGCGATCCGCCCGAAGCCTTCGGCGCCCGGCGTGCCTTCGGTCGGCTGCCCGGACGCGGCGGTCACCACGAAGGCGTTCCCGCCGGCGTGGGAAAGGCCCGCCGGGTTGGTGAAACGGACGAGCTGGATCTGCCCCAGCACCGTCGGCTCGCTCGCTCCGCCGGTCAGGGCCGTCACGGTGCCGTCCTTGCCCACGCTGATCTGCGCGGCGTCGGCCGGGATGCGGATGTCGGGCTGGAGTTTGTAGCCGTCGGAGTTGACGACGCTCCCCTGCGCGTCCACCTTGAAGGCGCCGTCGCGGGTGTAGGCCGTACCGGACGGGGTCTCGACCTTGAAGAAGCCGTCACCCTCGATGGCGACGTCGAGCGGGTTCCCGGTCTGCTGGAACGCGCCCGTCGAGAACAGCGTCACGGCGGCCACCGGGCGCACGCCCAGGCCGACTTCGAGCGGGGCGGGCACCTGGGCGCCCTCGGCGACCGTCGCGCCCGCCGGGCGCATGGTCTGGTAAAGAAGGTCCTGGAAGTCCGCCCGGGACTTCTTGAAGCCGACGGTGTTGACGTTGGCCAGGTTGTTGGACACGACGTCCATGTGAAACTGCTGGGCGATCATGCCGGTCGCCGACGTGTACAGGGCGCGCATCATAGTCAGATACGTCTCCTTGCGTTCGTGTTCGCGCGCCCCCTCGATCATTCGGGGGCGCAGTTCGGCGTCCGGCCCGCCCGCTTCGGGGGTGTGGGGCGCGGTCCCGCCATTCGTCGTTAATCTAGGTATCGGTCCGCCGCGGGGCGTCCTTTAGGCCTTCGCCACCTCGTTCAGCGCGCGGCCCAGCGCCTCGTCTTCGGACTGCAGCGCTTTGGCGGCCGCCTCGTAGGAGCGCATCGCCGCGATCATGCTGACCATCTCCTCGACCACCGACACGTTGCTCGCTTCCAGCGCCCCGGTCACCAGTCGCGGGCGGTCCACGGGCCGGTACCCGCCGGCATCCACCCGCAGGAGCCGGTGCCCCTCTTTGCGCGGCTCGACGCCGGGCAGGAGCGCGACGACCTGAAGGCTCGCCGCCACCCGCTTGTCCACGAGCAGGTTGCCCTCGGCGTCGATCTCGGCGCTCCCTTGTCCGGCGCGGATCGCCCGGCCGCTCCGGTCGAGGACGGGGTGGCCGCCGGTGTCCGTCAGGGTCCCGTCCGGCCCGACGGCGAACTCGCCGGCGCGGGTCAGGCGGTCGCCCTGCGGCGTGCGGACCACGAAGAACGCCGCGCTGCCCCGGAGGGCGACGTTCAGGGGGTTTCCGGTCTGCTGCAGCGGGCCGTCCGACAGGTCCAGGGCGATCTCGGCCGTGGCCGCGCCGGCGCCGAGCGTGCCCAGCGAGCCGGACTGCGATCCGCCCTCGGCGCGGGTAAGCGCGGCCAGCCGGAACGCTTCGAAAGCGGCGACGTCCCCCTTGAAACCCGGGGTCGCCGCGTTGGCGAGGTTGTTTGCGATGACGGACTGGGCGGTCTCCTGGGCCAGCATGGCCGAGGCCGCCGTGTACACGCCGCGAAGCATGAGCGTTTCTCCTGTGGCTCCGATTATCGGCCCGAAACGCCGGCTTCTGGAGACAGAGGGGCGGCCCGCGGCCGCCTTGACAACCCCGGGGGGCTGCGCTACACTGAAACGATTTGGCGGGGCGCACCCGCCCCCATAGGCACGGAAGGAACGGCACGATGCGGCTTTGCGTAATCACGGATGAGATCTCCCAGGACCTGGGTCACGCGCTCGACGTGATGGCCGAGTACGGATGCACGGACGCCGAACTTCGGAACATCTACAACAAGTACATCGTGGACGCGGACGCCGAAGAGTTGGAGAAGGCCCGGACCGAGATCACGCGGCGGGGGCTGCGGGTGCCGTGCATCGACACGCCGCTGTTCAAGTGCGATCTGGAAGGCACGGTCGCCGAAACGGTCGGCGCGACGCACGGGGCGCGTGAGCGCGACCTGGACGGGCAGATGCACCTGCTGCACCGGGCCATCGACCTGTGCAAGATGTTCGACGCACCCTTTATCCGCATCTTCTCGTTCTGGCGGCGCGGGCCGCTCACGCCCGAGATCGAGGACCGGATCGTGGCGGCGCTGGTGCCGGCGTGCGAGGTGGCCGAACACGCGGGGGTGACGCTGCTGCTGGAGAACGAGCACGCCTGCTATCTCGGGACGGGATCGGAGACCGCGCGCGTCGTCTCGACGGTCGGCTCCCCCGCGCTCAAGATGGTCTGGGACCCCGGCAACGCGTTCATGGCCGGCGAGCGCCCGTTCCCTTCCGGCTACGAGGCCGCGGCGCCGTATGTCGCACACGTCCACGTCAAGGACGCGCGGGCGACCGACGACGGCAAGGTGGCGTGGACCGTGGTCGGCGAGGGCGACATCGATTACGCGAACCATTTCAAGGCGCTGAAGGAAGCGGGCTACGCCGGGGCGGTCTCGCTGGAAACGCATTACAACACGCCCGAGGGCGATAAAGAGCAGGCGTCGCGCCTTTGCCTGGCGGGGATGAAGCGGCTGATCGAGGCCGCGTGAAGCAGGAGAACCGTAGATGTCTTTGATGGGAATGCGGCACGGGGTCAAGAAGTACGCCGCGTGGATATACGTGCCCCTGGCCCTGTCGATCGTCGTCGGCACCTTTGCCGCGTTCGGCTCGAACCTGTTCACCGGCGGGCAGGACACCGCGGCCGCGTCCGCGGAACAGCCCGTCGCCGTGGTCGGCGGCATCTCCGTCACCCGGTCCACGCTGGACCGGCAACTGGAGGGGGCCCTGCAGCAGCAGCGCCAGTACCAGCCCAACCCGACGCCCCTCGACGTCGCCCGCACGCGGCTGATGCTGCTCGAACAGTACAAGCAGCAGGCGGCGGTCGCCGCCGCCGCCAAGGCCGAAGGGGTCGCGGTGACCGACGACGACATCGCCCGGGCGCGCGATCAGGCCTGGTCGCTCCAGCGCGGCCAGTTCCTTTCCCTCCTCAACCTGAAGCCTACGGCATCCGACCGAGAGATCGACGCGGCCATCGCCAGGCAGCAGCCCGGCATGACGCTGAACGACCTCAAGGAGCAACTGTTCCCGGTGGAGCAGATCCGCTACAACGCGATGTACGAGAAGCTCCAGGACACATACAAAGAGGCCGCGCGGGCCGGCGCCACCGCCGACAAGGTCAAACAGCGCTACTCGGACATCAAGGTCCGTCACATCCTGATCAAGACGGGCGAGGGCGGCATGCCCGAGGAGCAGGCGCGCAACAAGGCCCAGAAGCTGCTCGACGCCGTCAAGAAGAACCCGGCCGACATGCCCCGGCTCGCCAACGAGAACACGGAAGACCCGGGCAACCAGCCGCCGGGCAAGCCCAAGCAGGGCGGCGTGTACGACTGGGCGCCGGCGAACCGCTACGTCCCCGCTTTCACCGACGCGGCGCTGGCGGTCAAGCCCGGCCAGGTCAACCCGGATCTGGTGAAGACGAGCTACGGCTTCCACATCGTCAAGCTCGAAGGGATCCGGCCCGGCAAAGACCTGCCCAAAGACTTCGACAAGAACAAGCAGAAGTACATCGACGAACACGTCAACAGCGTCGCGGCGCAGAAGGCCCAGGACGCCATCGTGGCGGCCCAGCCCGGCGTGAAGGTCGAGATCCGCGACCCGCTCCTGCGCGCGGTCCAGCTCCACCAGGAGGCGGAGCGTCTGCCCCCGACCGACAAGAAAGGGCGCGCGGACAAGCTGAATGCCGCCCTGACCGAGATCGCCGGAATCAAGGACGGTGCGGGCGGCGAAGTCCCGTTCCTGAAGGCGGCCATCTACGAGACCCTGGACCGCCCGCAGGACGCCATCGCGGCTTACCAGGACTCGGTGAAATCCCGCGACTCCGTGGACACGCGCCTCGCGCTGGCGCGCCTGTACCTCAAGGTCAAGGACACGAAGTCGGCCGTCGCACAGATCCAGGCCGCCGAAAACCTGGTCCGCGGCGAGGTGCAGAGCCAGGGCGAGATCGCGTTCCTGTACTCCCAGGCCGGACGGGCGGACCTGTCCAAGCAGGCCAACCAGAAGTATCAGGAGATGCTGAAGCGCCAGGCGCAGCTCCAGGAACCGCCGCCGGGCGGCGCCAACGTTCCGCTGCCCGCGGCCGACACGGGCGAGCCGAAGGCGGGTGGCTGACGCCGAATCCCCGCCGCAAAATCGTACCACGGCGCCCGCGCCGGGTGTCCTGTCCGTCGTTGCCACACCGCTGGGCAACCTGGAGGACATCACGGCGCGGGCGCTGCGCGTTTTGCGTGAGTGCGACCTGATCGCGGCCGAGGACACGCGGGTAACGCGCAAGCTCCTCGCCCACTTCGACATCCACACCCGGCTCGTTTCCTACCACTCCCACTCCTCCGGCACCAAGACGGACGCGCTGCTCGCGGCGCTGGCCGCCGGTCAGTGGGTGGCCCTCGTCTCGGACGCCGGCACCCCGGGCATCTCCGACCCCGGTGCGGAACTGATCGCGGCGGCCATCGCGGCGGGGGTACGGGTGGAACCGGTCCCCGGTCCCAGTGCGATCATCGCCGCGGTCGTCGCGTCCGGCCTCCCGACGGCCCGCTTCGTCTTCGAGGGCTTCCTGCCGCGCAACCGCTCCGCCTACCGCGAGCGCGTCGCGGCCGTCGCGCGGGAGCCGCGGACGGTCGTCCTTTACGAAGCGCCGACGCGGCTTGTCGAGACTCTGGGTGACCTGGCGCAGGCGGCGGGAAGTGACCGTCGCGTGGCCGTCGGCCGCGAGATCACGAAAAAGTTCGAGGAGTTCCGCCGCGGCACCCTGGACGAGGTGGCCGCGCATTTCCGCGCGCACCCGGCCCGCGGCGAATGTGTCGTCGTGCTGGAAGGCGGGACCGAGGCCGCAGACGAAGAATCCCCGCAGGACCCGGAAGCGCTGCTGAGAACGGCGCTGGCGCGGGGGTTGTCCGCCCGCGACGCCGCGCGCGACGTGGCCCGTGCGACCGGTCTGCCCCGCAGCGCCGTGTATGCCCGGGTCCTGGAACTGCGTCGGGAGGAGTAGCGGTTTCCGGCAAGAAGCGATACATAGCGCACCGTCCGTCCGGCTACGGGGCGGGCGTGGCGATCAGGGCGAGGACGGCGGCGTCCTGGGCGGCGCGCGCCGCGCGCGACCCCTTCAGGACGTTGTTCATGAGCATCGAGAATGCGAGCGGCTCGCCGGCCTGCGTGGTGACGTAACCGCTGAGCGCGGAGACGCCGGACAGCGATCCGGTCTTCGCCCGCACGTTCCCCTGTGCGGTCGTGTTGATGAAGCGGTTTCTCAGGGTCCCGTCCACGCCGCCCACGGGCAGCGCGGCGCGGAAGGCGTTGGCGACCGGAGCGGACGCTTTAGCATGCAACCATGTCAGCAGTGTCACCAGGTTGCGGGGGGTGACCGCGTTCTGACGGGAAAGGCCCGACCCGTCGGCGATAAACATCGCGTCAGTGTCGACGCCGCAGGACCGGAGGAACCGGTCCGCGACCCCGGCTCCCGCCAGCGTCGCCCCGGCCCCCTTCTCAGCCGGGTTCGCCCCGAGCGTCTTGAGCAGCACTTCCCCGTACAGGTTGTCACTGTTTTTGAGGAATTGCTGAACAAGCACGCCCAGCGGGAGCGACGAGATCGTGAACACGTTCTTCGCCGCTTTCGGCGCCGGACCGCGCACCGGGGCCTTCGCCTCCACGCCGACGCCGGCCTCCCGCATGGTTTCCATAAGGCGGGCGGCCGTGTATAACGCCGGGTCCTCGACCGTGATCCTTTGGCCGGCGGGTTTGGCGTCCGCGGCGATGGCCCCGGAGACCAGGATCACGTTGCGCCCCCGGGCTCGGTCGATAACGATACCGTCGGCCGCCGCCGCGCCCGCTTCGACCGTCGTCGCGCTGTTTTCGACCGTGACATAGGCGGTCGCCGGCGTCAGCGTCACGACGGGTCGCGCCCCCACCGTCGGACCGGGCGCGACGCCGACGGTGAGCACGTTACGGTCGCAGTTCAGCGCCGACACCTGGGGCTGGTAGCCGAACGGCTCGTCGTCCCAGTTCCAGCCCAGGCCGAGCCGCTTGTCGTCGAAACGGGAATCGTCCGCTATGACCCGCCCGGTGACGCGCTTGATGCCCGCGGCTCGCAGCGCGCGGATGAACTCCCCGAGCTGAAGAGACGTGAGGGACGGGTCGCCGCCGCCTTGGAGGATGAGGTCGCCCTGGAGCACCCCGTCGATGCTCACGCTCCCGGTGCGCAGCAAAAGGGTCTGGTACCGGAACTCCGGCCCGAGACGCGCGAGCGCCGCCGCCGCCGTCAGGACCTTCTGGTTGGAGGCCGGCGTCAGCGCGAGGTCCGCGTCCCGCTCGTACACGACGCGGCCGTCCCGGAGCGAGCGGACGAGCACGCCGACGCTGGCGTGACGCAGATCCGGCCCGTCGAAGATCGCGTTCAGCCGCCCGGCAAGATCGGGCGCGACGGACGGTACGGGCGCGGGCGCTGCGGCAGGGGGCGCTGTGACGGGTGGCGCCTGCGCCCGGAGGTTGCCCGCGGGCAGGAGCGCGGCAAAAATCAGGGCGGCAGGCCGGGCGAGGGTGCGGCCGGGAAACGGATGCAGCATCACCCGGTCATTGTAGCACAGCGGGCGCGGGGCGGGCAAGGAGCGCAGCCCCCTCGCTTCAGGACGCCGACGGCGCCCGTGGTACAATCCGAAGCGTGAAGATAGTCGCTGTCGAAGTCCGGCCCTGGGACGTGCCGATGCGCGCCCCGTATCGCTCCGCACAAAGGGTCACCACGCTCGCGCGAAATGTCCTGGTGAGCGTCACCCTGGAGGACGGCTCCACCGGCTACGGCGAATCCGCCCCCGCACAATACGTCACGGGGGAGACGCAGAGCATTGTGGTCGGCGCGGCGCGGGACGCCGCCCCCGGGCTCGTGGGCGGGGCGGTGGCGGAGGTCCTTTCGCTTCTCGGTGAACAGGTCCACCGGGCGCCGGGCACGTTCGGGGCGCTGGAGATGGCGCTGCTGGACGCGGCCGCGCGGTCGGCCGGCCTGCCCCTTTGCCGCCACCTCGGGGCGGAGGAAGAGGCGCCCGTCGAGGCCGTGACCGATCTATCATTGCCGCTTCTTCCTGCCTCTGACGCGGCGGCGCGCGCCGCGCGCGCCGCCGCGGAAGGCTTCCGCCACCTCAAGATCAAGGTGGGCGGCGGCGACTTCGCCGATGACATCGCGCGGGTGCGGGCCGTGGCGGAGGCCGCGCCGGAAGCCTCGCTGCGGCTGGACGGCAACCAGGGGTTTTCGCCCGAGAACGCCTTGACGCTCCTGGAGAAGATCTCCGACCTCCTGCCGCGCATCGCGCTGTTCGAGCAGCCGACCAGGGCCGGGGACGATGCGGCCCTGGCGTTTGTCTCCGCGCGGGCGCCCGTCCCCGTCTTCGCCGACGAGTCCGCGCACACGCCCGAGGACGCCCGGCGCCTGATCGGCGGCGGCGCCTGCCGCGGGGTCGTCCTCAAGGTCGCGAAGTCCGGCCTGTCGGGCGCCCGCGCCATCGCGCGGGCTGCCGAAGCGGCCGGGGGGCAGTGCCTCTTCGGGTGCATGATGGAAACGCGTGTCGCCGTCGGCGCGGCTCTGCACCTCGCGCTGGCGCTCGGCGCGGGCGAGCGTCCCCTGCTTCTGGACCTGGACGGCCACCTGCTCGTAGACGACGGCGCGTGCGTCGAGGGGGGCTTCCTGTCTCGGGGCGATGTGCTCGAGATCGACCCACGCGCCGCCGGCCTCGGCCTTGTCGCCCGACACGCCCCCGTGCTATAATCGAGCGTGTCATCTCCGCGTTACCCCTCCCTCATCCCGTTCGTGCTCCTGGGTATGCTCGTCGTTCCCGCCGCGCGGGGTCAGCGCGATACTACGGTCGCCCCCCGGGTCGGTAACCTCGCCGTCCCGCTCCCCCCCGAATGGGTGCAGGACCGCGACGATCTGGCAGCCGCGACGGCCGGAGCGACTGTCGAAGAGCTGCCGGGCGGCTTCGCCGTCCTCGTGCCACGCGCCTATCAACCCACGCCTTCCCGGGACCGACGCTTCAAGGGCGTGTACCCGCGGGCGATCTGGGTGTACGCGCCGAAGCCCGGCCCGCGCGGCCTCACCGCGCTGGCGCAAACGGTCGTCGTCCACCACCACCCCGAGGACGCCGCGTGGGCCCGCCGTGCGGCCCGGCTCTGCGCCCGCCTGCTCCGCCTGCACAAGCAGCGCTTCGGCCGGGACGCCGAGTTCCCCCGGCAGGTCTCGCGGGTGGACGTGTGGCTGTCCCGCGACTCCGCCGCCGCCGCCGGGACGTCCGGCCACGGCCCGGTCGGCGGCAAAGCGGTCGGCACCGACGTGTACGTGTTCGACACGGGCGCACCACGGAGCCGCATCGAATGGGTGCGGACGCTGGCCCACGAGTGGGGTCATCTGACGCTCAGTGTGCCGGCCGCCGAAGGGTTCCGGGCCCCCGAATTCAGCGCCTCCGGCTTCCTGGGCGAGCGCCTGTTCCTGAAGTGGCTGCGCGAGGAACAGGCCGGCGGCAAAAACGTCCCTCTCGACGACGGGACGGACAGCGCCGGGCTGGACCTGTACCACAAACGCCAGGTCGCGCCGCTGATCGCCCGGTTCCAGGCCGTGGGGCCGGACACTCCGGTCATGAACGGGACCGGCGTCGCGGCGATGGACCTGTATATCGGCGCGGTGCTCGCCGCTGACAGCGCGTTGGGCTCCGAAACCGCCGGGCGGGGGCTCTTCTCCGTACTTGGAAAGCGGCCCCGCGATTTCGTCGAGGCGCTCGCCGACGCGATCCGCTCCTCCGCCTCGCTGGGCGTGCGCCTGCCGGCGTGGGTGCCGTTCGCCCCGGCGACCTACCGGATCGCCCCCTCCGACCCGCCGGCGGGCGGTTCCGTGGTCTTCGGCGACCGCCCTCCCCTCGCACTCCAGAAGAAGCGCGGCTCGATGCTCCAGGTCCGCCGTTCCGGCTGGCAGTGGGTGCGCAGTCCGGGCGGCGTCCGCGCCATCGTGGTGCACCGCGACGGGTCGGCGCAGGCGCCCCGTCCTTGATCCTACACGAGACACGCTCCTGCCGGGTGTCTGCGCCGTGCAAGGTCAACCTGACGCTCGACGTCGCCCCCCCGCGCCACGACGGCTACCACGATCTGGACTCGGTCGTCGCCACCTTCCGCCCGGCCGACGAGATCGTGGTAGCGGTCCGGCCGGGTCCGCGCCGGGTGGGGCTGACCTGCGACGATGTGTCGCTGCCGTCGGGCGCCGGCAACCTCGCCTACCGCGCCGCCGATACGTTTCTCGACACCTTCCTTCCGGGAGAAGAGGTGGCCGTCACGCTCACGCTGTTCAAGCACCTTCCGGCCCAGGCGGGCCTGGGCGGCGGTTCGAGCGACGCCGCCGGGGTCCTGCGCGCCCTCGACAGTCTGCTGCCGGGCACGGCGGCCCCCGACGCCCTGCGGGCACTGGCGGCAGCCATCGGGTCGGACGTTCCGCTGTTCCTGGCCGGCGCCTCGACCGGCATCCGGATGCAGGGGCGCGGCGAGCGGACCGCGCCCCTGGACACGCCCTTGCCGCCCCTGCACGGCGTGCTTGTGAAACCCGAGGTCGGCGTCCCCACCCCCGCCGCGTACGGCCTGTTGGACGCGCTGCCGCGCCGCGCACCCGGCAGCGCGACCGAACGGCTCATCACGACGTTACGCCGCGGTGACGCCATGGAGGCCATCGGCGCGGCCCTCGGGAACGACTTCGAGGCGGCGATCCTTCCGGCCTTTCCCGCGGTCGCCGCCGCGCATCGAGAAATCGAGGGGGCCGGTGCCGTCCGTGCCCTCCTCTGCGGCAGCGGATCTGCCGTCTTCGGTCTGGCACGGGATCGCCACCACGCACAATCGCTCGCCGCCGTGCTCGTCGGACGATTTCCGTGGGTGAACCTCGCCGAGACCGCCGCTGCCGATGCGTAAAGGTGCCGTGTCCGCCCGGCGCCGCGCCTGCGGCACGTCGGAAACTCGTCCCGTGTGCTGCACGGCCGGGGACTACGGCAGGTCATCCGCGTCGCGCCCCTGGCTCTCTCGAAACGCCTCAGGCGTGCGCTGCCCGGCGGGATCCTTGACATGACCACGGTACGCGCATGAGCAAAACCGCTGCCCTGATCCTGGCCGGCGGCAAGACGACGCCCGAGATGCGCGAAGCGGCCGGCGGCGTGGCGAACCGGGCGCTCGTGAGTTTCAACGGCCGGACCATGCTCGACTATGTCGTGACGGCGGTCCGCGGCGGCCTTCCCGGGCATAACGACGCCGGCCGGATCCTCGTGGCGGGCGACGTCCCCACGCCGGCGGGTTGTGAGGCCGTCCCCGGCGGCACGTCCCTGGTCGACACGCTGCTCAACGGCGTCTCCGCGCTCGGCCCCGACGAGACGCGCCTGCTCGTCGCCACCTCAGACATACCGTTCCTGACGGTCGAGGCGGTCCGTGATTTTGTGGAGCAGACCGCCACGACACCGGCGGCGTTCTACTACCCCATCGTGCGCGCCGAAGTCTGCGCCGCCCGGTTCCCGGACATGCGCCGCACCACACTGCGTATCGCCGAAGGGACCTTCACCGGCGGCAACCTGGCGCTCCTGGACCCGGCCTTCCTGCGCCGGCGCGAGGCGACGCTGCGCGCCGCGTACGCACGCCGCAAGAGCGTAACGGCCCTCGCCCGCATGCTCGGCCCCGGGTTGTTACTCCGGCTGGTGGTTTCACGACTCCATCCGCGCGCCCTGGCGATCCCCCACCTGGAGGCGGCGGTCTCGCGCCTGCTCGGCGGCGCCGCGGTCCGTGCCGTCATTTCGCCCTTCGCGGAGGTGGGCGCGGACGTGGACCGGCCGGAAGATGTGGTTCTCGCACGGGCTTACCTGGAGAAACCGGCCGATACGGGTTGATATTTCGGCGATATCGACGTATAATCGCCCCTGAAAGGCCAAAATTCAGCCCTTGAACAGGAGTGCCTCACCGTGACGCCCGTCGTACTGAACGTTGGCTTCTATAATTTTGTCGCCAGTGATAAGATCCTGGCACTGATCCGGTCCGATTCCGCCCCGATGCGCCGCCTGGTACAGGAGGCACGCAAATCCGGGACGCTGATCGACGCGACGCAGGGGCGCAAGACCAAGAGCGTGCTGTTCCTGAGCGGCGGGATCACGGTCGCTTCGGCGCTTTCGCAGGAGACGCTGGCACGGCGGCTGGGCGGCCGGGAGCCGCAGCCGTACGCGGGGGGCCAGGAGGAGGCCGCCGCCGCCGCTTCGGAGGAGCGGGAGGTCGAGGCGGATGAGTGAGGCGCCCGCGCCGCCGCCGTCGCGGGGCCGTCTGTTCGTGGTCTCCGGGCCCTCGGGTGTGGGCAAGGATACCGTTCTCGCGCGGCTGCACAGCCTTATGCCGGACGTGGTGCGCTGCGTGACCGCGACCACGCGCGCGCCACGGGCGGGCGAGATCGAGGGGCGCGACTATCTGTTCGTGTCGCTCCAGGAATTCCGGGAGATGGTCGAACGCGACGAGTTCCTGGAGTACGCGCGCGTGTACGAGAACCTGTATGGTACGCCCCGCGCGTGGGTGGACGAACAGCGGGCGCAGGGCCGGGACGTGCTGCTCAAGATCGACGTGCAGGGGGGGTTGACGGTGCGGACCAAGGTCCGCGATGCCGTGATGATCTTCCTGCGGCCGCCGAGCGTGGCCGAGCTGGAGCGGCGGCTGCGGACGCGGCTGACGGACACCGAGGAGCAGATCACCACGCGCCTGCTCGACGCCCGGTCGGAGCTGCAGCAGATCCCGAACTACGATTTCGCGGTCGTGAACGACGAGGTGGACCGGGCGGCCGACCTGTTGCGCGCGATCATCCTCGCGGAACGCTCCCGCATCCACCCCCACGGCTGGGCCGCGCGCGACGGCGGCGGGCACGGAAGCGGCGACGGCCCGAGCGTCCCGTGGTCCGACCCCAATGCCTGAGGCGGCGCCGCCGCCGCTTCCACTTTCCGGACGTACCGTCGTACTGGGCGTAAGCGGCTCGATCTCGGCCTACAAGGCGGCCGACCTGTGTTCCAAGCTCGTCCAGGAGGGGGCGCGTGTTCTGCCGATCCTGACGCGCGGAGCCCTGGAGTTCGTCCGACCGGCGACGTTCCGGGGGCTCACGCGCGAGCCGGTCGCGACGGACGGCTTCGACGAGCCATTCCCCGGCGAGATCGCCCACCTGCACTACGGGCAGGTCGCCGACCTGTTCGTGGTCGCCCCGGCCTCGGCGGACCTGCTGGCGCGGCTCGCCGCCGGTCTGTGCGACGACATGCTGACCTCGGCCCTGCTGGCGAATCCGGGAAAGCCGGTCCTGCTCGCACCGGCCATGAACACGAACATGTGGGACAACTCGGCGACGCGGGCGAACCGGCAGACCCTCGAAACGCGCGGGTACCGCTTCATCGAACCAGGCGTGGGGCGTCTCGCGGAGGGCATCGTCGGCGCGGGGCGGCTTGCCGAGCCGACGGAGGTCGTGCAGGCCGTCAAAGCTCTGCTATTCCCGCGGAACGATTTAGCGGGCGTGCCGGTGCTGGTGACGGCCGGGCCGACGCGCGAGGCGATCGATCCCGTGCGCTACATCACGAACCGCTCGTCTGGGAAGATGGGCTACGCCATCGCCGAGGCGGCAGCGGCGCGCGGCGCGCGGGTGACGCTGGTAACGGGTCCGGTTTCGCTGGCGCCGCCGCCCGGGGTCGCAGACGTCGTACGCGTCACGTCGGCCCAGGAGATGTTCGCGGCGTGCGTCGAGTGTGCCCCGAGGGCGCGGGTGGTCGTCGCCGCCGCCGCCGTCGCCGACTACGCGCCCGAACAGGCCGCCGGCCAGAAGATCAAGAAGCACGGCGGCGACGCGCTCACGCTCGCGCTGCGCCCGACGCCCGACATCCTGAAACACCTGGGGGAGCACAAGCCCCCTGGCCAGGTCCTGGTCGGCTTCGCCGCCGAAACGCAGGACCTGGAGGCAAACGCGCGCAAGAAGCTGGCCGCGAAGAACCTGGACCTGACTCGC
>CADCTO010000169.1 GCA_902805585.1 uncultured Armatimonadota bacterium
CAACCGCAACAACCGGTTGAAGCGCCTGCTCGACCTCGGCGCGCCCGAGATCATCGTCAACAACGAGAAGCGGATGCTCCAGGAGGCCGTCGACGCGCTGTTCGACAACGGCCGCCGCGGGCGCCCCGTCACCGGCCCGGGCAACCGGCCGCTGAAGTCGCTGTCCGACATGCTCAAGGGCAAGCAGGGCCGCTTCCGGCAGAACCTGCTCGGCAAGCGCGTGGACTACTCCGGCCGGTCGGTCATCGTCGTCGGCCCGGACCTCAAGCTCCACGAGTGCGGCCTGCCCAAGGAGATGGCGCTGGAGCTGTTCAAGCCGTTCGTGATGAAGACCCTGGTCGAGCGCCAGTACACGAGCAACATCAAGACCGCCAAGCGCATGATCGAGCGGATGCGCCCCGAGGTGTGGGACGTGCTGGAGGAGGTCATCAGCGAGCACCCCGTCCTGCTGAACCGCGCGCCGACGCTGCACCGCCTGGGCATCCAGGCGTTCGAGCCCCGGCTCGTCGACGGCAAGGCGATCCAGCTGCACCCGCTGGTCTGCAAGGCGTTCAACGCGGACTTCGACGGCGACCAGATGGCCGTCCACATCCCGCTGTCCGCCCACGCGCAGGCCGAGGCCCGCGTGCTGATGCTGGCGACGCACAACCTGTTCTCGCCGGCAAACGGCGCGCCCATCGTGTCGCCGGCGCAGGACATCGTCCTGGGCTGCTACTTCCTGACCATGGACCGGGGCGGGGACGCGCGGCACGCGGCGTTCGCGTCCGCCGAGGACGCGCTCCAGGCGTACCACAACGGGCTGCTGGACCTCCACGAGTTCATCGACGTCCGTGTCGCTCCGGGGGAGGCGCCCATCCGCATCACGGCCGGGCGGCTCCTGTTCAACGAGATCGTGCCCGAGCCGCTGCGCTACGTCAACCGGACGATGAACGGCAAGCTGCTGACCGGCCTGATCGCCGAGGTGCACGAGAGCCAGGGCGACGAATGCACCATCCGTCTGCTGGACGACATGAAGGCGCTGGGCTTCTACTGGGCGTGCAAGTCGGGCATCACGTTCTCGCTGACCGACATGAAAAGCCCCGAGGCGCGGGCCGAGATCCTGCGCACGACCGAGGCCGAGGTCACCAAGGTCAACGGCAACTTCCGCCGCGGCGTGATCTCCCCCGGTGAGCGTAAGCAGAAGGTCACCGAGCTGTGGACGAACGCGACCGCCAAGATCGCGGACGAGATCATCGCCAACGTCGAGCAGTTCAACCCGATGTTCATCATCACGGACTCCGGCGCGCGCGGTTCCAAGAAGCAGCTCGCGCAGCTCTCGGGCATGCGCGGCCTGATGGCCGACCCGTTCGGCAACATCATCGAGGACCTGCCGGTCAAGTCGAACTTCCACGAGGGACTGTCGGTCCTGGAGTACTTCGTGACCACGCACGGCGCGCGCAAGGGTCTGGCCGACACCGCCCTGCGCACGGCCGACGCCGGGTACCTGACCCGCCGTCTGGTCGACGTCGCGCAGGACGTGATCATCCGCGAGATCGACTGCGGCACCGAGGCGGGCATCCACGTCCAGGAGATCAAGGAGGGCGGCGACTTCGTCGAATCGCTGTCCGAGCGGATCAAGGGGCGCACGTCGCTGGAAACGATCACGCACCCCGAGACCGGCGAGGTCCTGGTCGAGAAGGGTGAGATCATCGCCGACGACGTCGCCGAAGCGGTCGAGAAGGCGGGCGTCAAGCGCGTGGGCCTGCGCTCGGTCCTGGCCTGCGAGTCGCGGCAGGGCGTCTGCGCCACGTGCTACGGCCGCGACCTGGCGCGGGGCAAGCAGGTCGATATCGGGGTGGCGGTCGGGATCATCGCCGCGCAGTCCATCGGCGAGCCGGGCACGCAGCTGACGATGCGCACGTTCCACACGGGCGGCGTCGCCAGCGCCACCCAGCTGACGGGCGTCGCCAACGTCAAGCGGGCGCGGTCGCAGAACCTGCAGTACATCTACGACGACCAGGAGCAGGGCCGCATCTCGCTGGGCAGCGAGCCCGGCCACGAGCGCGAGCGCGCCCGTGCGGTCCAGGCGCTTCTGAAGGTCGCCGAGGAGCAGGTCGGCGGGCTGCTGCGCGTGGTCGAGCTGTTCGAGGCGCGCAAGCCCAAGGGCCAGGCCATCGTCACGGAACTGGCCGGCACGGTCGCCGACATCGCCATCGAGGGGCTGAAGCGCGTCACGATCCACACCACGATCAAGGTGAGCGACGACGCCAAGAGCATCTCGGGCGAGATCGCGGCCGAGGACATCATCACCGCCGACACCGGCGAGGTGATCGTGCCGGCGGGCAAAGAGATCACGGACCGCGAGGCCCGCAAGGTCCGCGACGCCGGGCACGAGACGATCCTGGTCCGCAAGCAGACCCTGGTCCCGTACCGGGGCGAGCTGGAGGTCAAGGTCGGGGACGTGGTCGAGCCGGGCGACCGGCTGACCGAGGGGCCGCTGGACCCGCAGAAGGTGCTGGAACTCCAGGGCGTGCGCGGCGTCCAGGAGTACCTGGTGCGCGAGGTGCAGCACGTCTACAAGCAGCAGGGCGTCGACATCAACGACAAGCACATCGAGGTGATCGTGCGCCAGATGCTGCGCAAGCGCAAGGTGGTCGAGCCGGGCGACACCCGGTTCCTGCACGGGCAGACCACGGACCGCTTCGAGCTGGAGGACGAGAACCGGCGGGTCGAGCAGCTCGCGGCGCAGGGCGGGGCGGCGTCGGGCCGGCCGGGGTCGTCGATCCCGATGCTGCTGGGCATCACCGAGGCGAGCCTGGCGACCGACTCGTTCCTGTCGGCGGCCAGCTTCCAGAAGACGACCCGCGTGCTGACCGAGGCCGCGGTGCGCGGCAAGCGGGACGCGCTGGTGGGCCTGAAGGAGAACGTCATCATCGGGCGCCTGATCCCGGCGGGCACGGGCCTGGCCCAGTACCGGGCGCTGGAGGTGACCTCGCCGGACGGCAAGGCGCTGCCGAAGGCGGCCGCGTCGGTCGAGCGGCCCATCTCGGACCTGGAAGCGGCGGACGCGGCGCTGGGCCTCAACTCGCTGACCGCGACGGCCGCCGCCCTGCTGTCCATGGAAGCGGTCGGCGGCGACGAGACGGTGGGCGACGTGGTCGGCACCGACGAAGGCTGACCCTTCGTAGGGACAATGCGGAAGGCCGCCGGGGGTTAACCCCCGGCGGCCTTTTCTTTTCGGATCGGGGGCGGGCGCTCCGAGATTCCCTCGATCGCCTACTGCTCCCGGGCGAGTTTGGGCTCCGCGGCGGCGCGGCGTTCGGCCTTCTTGCGGTTGCGGTTCAGGAACGGGCGCTCGAACAGCAGGAAGAAGCCGTAGCCGACCGCGACCATCAGGGGCACCCCGACGAGCGCCATGAAGCCGTAGGCTTCGAGCGGCGTCAGATGCGCCGCCTTGAGGAAGACACGTACCGTCTTGATGACGGGGATGTGGACCAGATAGACGCTGTAGGAGATGGTCCCCAGCCAGACCAGGGCGGCCCAGAGGTGCCGCTGCAGGACGTAGCGCCGCGACGCCAGCAGGTGGCTCAGGGCGACGATCGCGCAGGCGCTGATGACGCCCCACACCTGGTCGCGCAGGGGCAGGTACGCGCGCTCGCTGCGGTAGCCGGACCAGAGCGCGTAGGGGAGCAGCAGCGCGGCGAGCGCCAGCGCCCACCGGCGGTGGGACGCCTGTGGCCGGGCCACGAACACCGCGGCGGCCATGCCGCACATAAACTCGAAGCAGCGCGCCGGAAGGGACCAGAGCCAGGTGCGGGCCAGATCGATATCGGCGCCGTTGCCGCCCAGGTGGCGGTACGCCGCGAACTGCCACAGGACCGAGATCGCGAAGCCGGTCAGGAGTACGCCGCGGATGCCGCCTTTCCGCCCGACCCAGACCATCAGGGGGAACGCGGCGTACAGCTGCGACTCCAGCGCCAGCGACCAGAAGGGCGCGTTGATCTTGAAGATCTCCGACGCGAAAAGGTTGTGGAGCATCAGCAGGTGCAGCCACAGGTTCCCCTCGGGTTTGTCGAGGAACGGCTGGACCGACGGGATCCAGACCAGACCCATGCAGATCAGCAGGGCTGCGTAGTAGGGGGGCAGGATGCGCCACGCGCGGCGCTCGAAAAACGGCCCGATCTGGACCGTCGCTTTCTCCACGGCCTGCTTCCGCACGATCGGGTAGTACAGGCAGAAGCCGGAAAGCACCAGGAACACGTGCACGCCCAGATAGCCGATCCTGGCCAGGACCGTCAGCGGCGTGAGCACGAGATCCCCTTTGATGACCTCGCTGCCGATCCAGTACCCGGTGGCATGGTGCAGCACGACCCAGAGGCAGGCCAGGCCCCGCAGCACGTCGATGAAGTCCAGCCGCCGCGCCTCGGCGGCGGCGGGCGCGGCGGCGGGAGAGGTAGCGCTCGATGGGTCTTGCAACGTGTTTTCCTTATGCGTCCCCGGGGCGCGGGCTCGTCCGGGCCCCGGACGGCAGGGGGCCGGCTTCCGATGCCGAGACGGAGGCGGGGGTGGGCGACGCCTGTTTCCCCCGGCTGCTCCGGTTCAGGAACGGGCGCTCGAACAGCAGGAAGAAGCCGTACGACACCAGGACGGTTAGCGGCACGAGGAGGGCCGACAGCAGATACATGTGCGACACCGGCCAGTCCAACTCCCATATCCACGGCCGGATGATCCGGAAGACCGGCAGGTGGACCAGATAGATGCTGTAGGAGATGGTGCCCAGCCAGACCAGCGCCTCCCAGACCCGCGCCCCCAGGCCCTTCCGTGCCGCCTGCGTTATCTGCTCGTCCCGGGCCCGGGTGCGTGTCGCGTGCCAGCAGACGACGATCAGCGCGCCCCAGACGACCCCCCACGCTTGATCGCGAAGCGGCAGGTACGCCTTGTCCAGATAGTAACCGGACCAGAGGGCATAGGGCAGGCAGACGGCGACCGCCACGGCGGCCCAGCGCGCCAGCGCGGGATGCGGGCGGGTGATGAGGGCGGCGGCGGCCATGCCGCAGATGAACTCGAAGCAGCGAGCCGGAAGCGACCACTGCCACACACGGGCCGTGCTGAAATCCGGCCCCTGGCCCATCTTCAGGTACGCGGCGAGCTGGAACAGCGCGGAAACGGCAAAGCCTGCCGCCACCACGGTCCACAGCCCGCGTTTGCGGCCAAGCCACACGAACAGGGGGAACAGCAGATACAACTGCGATTCCAGCGCCAGCGACCAGAACACGTCGTTGATCGAGAAGATCGTGTCCGGGTGCAGGTTGTGGAGCATCAGGGCGTGGAGCGGGATGTCCTTACGCCCGCCCAGGTCGTTGAACCGGTCGCGCAGCGCGGGCACCAGCATCAGCCCCAGGGAAACGGCCATCGCGGCGTAGTAGGGGGGCAGGATGCGCCAGGCGCGGCGCTTGAAAAACGGGACGTTCTGGACCTGCGCGCCCTCTACCCCCTGTTTGCGGACGACCGGGTAGAACAGGCAGAACCCCGAAAGCACCAGGAACAGGTGGACGCCCAGGTACCCCAGCTTCGCCAGCGCCGTCAGCGGCGTGAGCACGGCATGGTCTTCGACGAACAGGTGCTCGGCGCCCTTGCCGACGATGTAGAAGTTGACGTGGTGCAGCACGACCCACAGGCACGCGAGCCCGCGCAGGACGTCGATGAAGTCCAGCCGCCCTGCCCCCGTCGCCGAAGGGGCCGGCCGGGGGGGAGCGGCGGACGCAGGGGTCACCGGGTTTTGCAAAGGAAGTCTCCTGGGCACCACCCCGGTGCAGAGCAAAAAACGTGCCGCGCGTATGAGCGTCTGATCCCGGAAAGAGGCCGCCGTGGTGGAACCGGAGGATGCAGGAGGTTGTCTATCGAGCAGTGGGGAAACTTCATGCCTCGTTGACCTGTATTCTACCCAGATTGGTGCGGACCGCCTCCCGGCGCGGGGCCGGGTACACTATACACGCTGCCGCGGGGTTTCCGCCATGGCTCCCGGAACCACGCCGGAGCAGAGCCCGTAGAAACAGACAGAAAGTCGAGCGGCGGGCATTGCCGCCACGTCCCGCACGAGAAACGACAGGCTTATGACAAACACGGCGACCCTCCTCCCGCCCCCGCTCCGCCGGCCCGCCGGGGGTAGAGCGTAGGTGGAACCGCGCCCGCCCGTTTTCGCGCTGCGCGGCGTCGGGAAAGCCTTCGACGGCCCGGCCGTGCTGTCCGACATCGACCTCTGCATCCGACCCGGCGAGCAGGTGGCCCTGGTCGGGCCCAGCGGCGCCGGCAAGAGCACGCTGATCGGCCTCCTCAACGGGACGCTGCAGCCCACCCGGGGCGAGGTGCGCGTGCTGGGCCATGACCTGTCCCGCCTGGGTTCCCGCGCCCGCCGGGGCGTCCAGTACCGGATCGGGACCATCTACCAGCAGTTCCACCTCATAGACAACCTGCGCGTGGTCCACAACGTGAACATGGGACACCTCGGCCGCTGGTCGCTGTTCAAGGCCTTCGTATCGCTGTTCTGGCCGCTGGAGGTGGCGCGCGCCCGGCACGCGCTGGAGCAGGTCGGCATCGCCGACAAGCTGTACGCGCGCACGGGGCACCTTTCCGGCGGCCAGCAGCAGCGGGTCGCCCTGGCGCGCGTGCTCGCCCAGAACCCCGAGGCGATCCTGGCGGACGAACCCATCGCGAGCCTGGACCCCGAGCGTGCCCGCGAGATCATGGACCTGCTGCGCGACCTGAGCCGCCGGAGAGACAAGACGCTCGTCGCCAGCATCCACGCCGTGGAGTTCGCCACGAGCCACTTCGAGCGCGTCGTCGGGCTCCGCGCGGGGCGCATCCTGTTCGACTGCGCCGCGGGGGACGTGACCCCCGCGATGATCGACGCGCTGTACCGGATCGAGCACGAGGCCGACCGGGGCGGCCCCGTGGGGGCGGGCCCGGCCTGGGCGCCCCAATGACCGCAAGCCTCGCGGGCCGGTGGCCCGCGTGAGCCTGATCGGGACACGCGCCGAGCGCGCCGAAAGCAGCGTCGCACGCCCCGGCGCGCGGCCGTTTCCGGTGAACGGGCGGGCGGCCGCATTCTGCCTGTTTCTCCTGGCTGTCGCGTGGGCGGTGGATCAGGCGGGGATGTTTTCCGGGGACGTCGTCAACGAGGGCGGCTGGAGCATCGCCGGCCGCTTTGTGCGTGCCGCCGTCCGGCCTGACCTCAGTTCGGAGTTACTGCGACTCGCCCTGCCCTCCGCGCTGATCACCCTGGCCTACGCGGTCTGCGGGACCGTCCTCAGCCTCGCCATCGGCATCGTCGGCGGGGTCCTCTCGTCCGAGGTTTGGTGGCAGGCGCGTTCGCGCACGGGCCGCCCGTCGCGCCGCGCGCTGCTCCCGTGGCTGGGGGCGCGGGGCGCCCTCGCCCTCCCGCGCGCGATCCACGAGGCCGTGTGGGGCCTGTTCTTCATCCACGTGTTCGGGCTCGACCCGATCAGCGCGATCCTGGCCATCGCCATCCCGTTCGGCGCCATCACGGCAAAAGTTTTCGCCGAGATCTTTGACGAGACGCCACAGGGCCCCTTGCGGGCGCTGCTCGGCGGCGGCGCGTCGCCGCCGCACGCGTTCCTGTACGGGTTGCTGCCGGCGGCGTTCCCGTACCTCCTCTCGTACGCGCTGTACCGCTTCGAGTGCGCGTTGCGCTCGGCGGCCGTGCTCGGCCTCATCGGCGCGGGCGGCCTGGGCTACCAGATCCTGCTCAGCCTGGAGTCGCTGCGCTACGAGCAGGTGTGGACGTTCCTGTACGCGCTGATCCTGCTGGTCGCGCTGACCGACGCGTGGAGCTCGCTGCTGAACCGGCGCCTGAACGTGTCCAGCACGACCGGGCTACACGCCACCATGGACGCGCCCCGCCCCGCGGTAGTGGGGGAAGGTGGGGGCGGCCGGCCGGCCGCCGAACCGCACAGGCCCCGCCGCCGCTCCGGGGACTTTGCCGTCCGCCTTTCCTTGATGGCTGCCGCGCTCTTGATCCCGTTCTCGTTCTGGTATGTGCGTGCGGGCTGGGGGAAGGTCTTCGAGGAGCGTACGCAGAGGAACTTCGACCTCATCGCGCGCGACGCCTTCCCGCCGAACCTTGCGCCCGCGCTGCTCGGCGACCTCCTGCACCTTTCCGCACAGACGCTCGCCATGTCCATCGTGGCCATCACGGTCGCGGGCCTGGGAGGGCTGCTGTTGTCGTTCCCGGCCGCGGCGAACTTCACGCTACCGGGCGGGCTGTTCGACACGGGGGCGCGCCGCGGGCCGCAGGTGATCTTCGGCGGCGCAATACTGCTCGTGACGCGCGGCCTGCTGCTGGTGACGCGCGCGCTGTCGGAGTCGATCTGGGTGCTGATCGTGCTCTTCGTCCTCTTCCCCGGCATCCTGCCCGGCGCCATCGGCCTGGGCCTGTACAACCTGGGCGTCCTGGGCCGCCTGATGGCCGAGGTGACGGAGAACGTCGATAACCGCCCGCTGCGCGCCCTCCTCGCACAGGGCGCCACCCCCGCGCAGGTGTTTCTGTACGGCGTGCTGCCCAAGACGCTGCCCCGGTGCGTCGCGTACGTCCTGTACCGGTGGGAGGTCTGCATTCGGGCGACCGCCGTCGTCGGCATCGTCGGCGCGGGCGGCCTGGGCCGCCGTTTGTCGCAGGAGCTGACCCGCTTCGATTACGGCGCGGTCCTGACGATCCTGCTCTGCTTCCTCCTGCTGACGTTCCTGGTGGACCTCATCAGCGCCGCCGTCCGCCGCACGCTCCGTTAGGGACCGTGGGGGAGTCGGCTCCGCCATCCCCTTGCGTCAGCGGATGCGGAAACCCGCATCCCATCCGAACTCGGCGACCGCTCTGCGGCTGGACACGGTGCCGTCTTCCTCCGCCACGTTGTAGATCCCCGTTCTCCCGCGCGTGACCGCCCGGCGCGCCGCATCGGCGGCCGCGTCCACGTGGAGCGCTCCGCCTCCCGGCGGATCGTCGAAGCCGGTCCCCGGGCCGTACAGCTTGCCGTACCGCAGGATGATGCCCTCCAGCGGGGCGTGCAGCACCTGGTTTTCCAGGCTATCGACGGCGCGCGCCGTCAGGCCCCGCACCCCGGGGTCGTCCACGTCCAGCGGCGCGTCTTCGTGATAAGGGACCGGGCCGGGGGCGTAGGCGAACGCGATACTCTGGGCGATCATGCGCCCGGCGCCGGCCGCGACCGTGGCTGCCAGCAGGTTGCGCGTGCCGATCTCACGGATGCGAACGGTGCGCACTCTCGCCTCAGCCATCTTTTCCGGGTCGAGTCCCGGAGGCAGGTCGGTAAGCTGATGGACGACGACATCGGGCCGCGCCCGCGCGACGACGCGGCGCAGCATTCCTTCATCGAAAACATCGACGACCGCGGGCTCGACTCCGTTGGAAGCGAGCGCCGATGTCTTGTCCGACGAACGGGTCGTCCCGGTCACCCGCCAACCGTCCTCTATCAGCAAGCGGCAAAGTCGGCGACCGATGACGCCGCTCGCCCCGGCGACCAGGATGTTTTTCCGTTCGTTCGACATGGAAACGCTGGCCCAGGCAATATGCCGCGCGCTCCCGGCGCTGAGCGGAACCCGCGCCGTCTGGTGCGATCCGGCCTCCGTCGCGCCGGTCGCTACCGCCGGCACGGCACCAACTGCCGACGCGCCGGTCTCCACCCCGTGGCGGGACGGCAGCTGACCTTTGCACGCCGCAGGCGCCGGTGCCCGCCGTTGACGGTG
>CADCTO010000170.1 GCA_902805585.1 uncultured Armatimonadota bacterium
TCCACGCGCGCCTGTTGCGCGATAGCGGAAACTTTGTTATAGAAGATGTGAGCTCCACGAACGGGACGTTCGTGAACGGCCAGAAGGTGACGCGTCAAGCCCTCGCCCCCGGCGACACCGTTCTTGTCGGTGAGACCCATTTGCGATTCGGGTAGACGCCGCGGCGGCCGGAGCGAGCCACCGGGCCAGTGGAGCCAGGTACACAATCCATGACCAACGACGACAAAACGCAGGCGATGCAGGACGCGGCCGCACTCGGCGCCCGGGTCTTCGACCCAGGCCGGACGCAGGCTGCGCCGCCGCCGCAAGCCGCGCCGCCGCAGCCCCAGAATCCGGGCGGCGCGGGCGCGCTCACCCTGACCGCGCGGGTCGGGAACCGTTTCGCCTTCGCGGGGGAGCCGACGCGCGAGCACATCCTGACCCAGGTCACGGCGACCGGCGCGCCCTCCCTGACGGGCCAGCGCCTGCCGGTCAACGTCGCCCTGGTCATCGACCGTTCGGGGTCGATGGAGGGCGAGCCGCTGGAGTACGTCAAGCGCGCCTGCGCCCACGTCGTGGACCTGTTGCAGCCGACGGACGTGCTCAGTATCGTGACGTTCGAGGAGACCGTGGACGTGCTGATGCCGGCGCGGCACGTGACCGACGGGCAGCTCATCAAGCAGCACATCGCCCGGATCGTGCCCGGAAACACCACCAACCTGTTCGACGGCCTGTACGCCGGCGGCGCGCAGGTCGCCACGGTCGCGGCCGAGGGCTACGTCAGCCGCGTGCTGCTCCTGACCGACGGCGAGCCGACGGCGGGCCTGCGCGACTTCGCCTCGATCGTGAACCAGGTGGCCGACCTGAAGGCGCGCGGCATCACGGTGACCGCCCTGGGCTTCGGGCCGGAGTACAACGAGGAGCTGATGGCCGGCGTCGCCCGGCGATCCGGCGGGAACTACTACTACATCGCCCGCCCCGAGCAGATCCCGGACGTGTTCCGCAAGGAGCTGGAAACGGTGCTCGGCGTCGTCGCGCGGAACCCGCGCCTCGCGCTGCACCTGCCGCGGGGCTGCCAGGTGCGGCAGGTGTACGGCTCGCCGCCGACCTTCGGGGCGCGCACGGCCGAGATCGCGCTGCCGGACGTCGAACGCGGCGCGACGTTCTCGAAGCTGTGGGAGGTGGACTGGGACTCGCGCCTCGCGGGCACGTATCGCGTGGCGCGCGCCGTATTATCCTGGGACGACCCCGGCACGGGCCGCACCGAAACGCTGAGCGCCAACGCCGTGGTCGAGTTCGTGCTGGACCGGGCGCGCGTCCGCGGAGGCGCCGACCCCGTCGTCGCGCAGGAACTGGCCGTCGCGCTGGCCGGGCGCGAACTGGAAAAGACCATGATGGGCATGCGGACGCAGTCCCTGTCGCCGGCCGAGGCGACCATGGCGCTGGAGCGGACGCAGGCGCTGCTGGCGCAGCAGGGGCGCGCCAGCGAAGCGCAGGAGCTCGCCGAGGCGACGATGGCGCTGCGGCGCGGCGAGGGCGGCGGCGCGGAGAAGACGCTGATCGGCACGATCTACCACCTCGACCAGGGGAAGCGCCGATGATCGATTTTTACGAGCTGCTCAGCATCCGCCCCGATGCGACGAGCGAGGAGGTGCGGCGGGCGTACCGGGATCTGGCGCAGAAGGCGATGTGGGACCGCCCGCGCTTCAGCGCGCTTTCGGAAGCGTTCGACACGCTCAAGGACCCCAACAAGCGCGAAGAGTACGACCGGCAGTGGCGGGCGGCGCACGGCATCGCCGAGCCGCGGATCCCGCAGAACGGCTCCGGCTTGCAGGGGGAGGAGGACAGCGTGGTGTACAGCACGGCGGCGTCGGGCCCGGGCGCCGGACGGACCCAGACGATGGTCCTCCCGCCGTGCCCGGTGTGCAGCACGCCCGCCCCGCCCGGCGAGGAGTTCTGCCCCGAGTGCGGCTTCCTGCTCGGCTCGACGCCGGGCCCGGCGGCGCCCGAACGCCCCCTGCCCCGCCTGCGCGAGGGGTCGGGTCGGGAGTGGGCGCTGAAGACCGGCGAGAACGTCATCGGCCGGGAAGGCGCGGACGTGTCGCTGGGCGACCGGACGGTCTCGCGGCGGCACGCGCGCGTGGTGGTCGAAGCGGACGGCGATCTGTGGATGGAGGATCTGGGCAGCACCAACGGCACGCAGCGCGCCGAGCGCACCCTCCCGCCCGGCCAGCGGGCCGCGCTCGCGGACGGGACCCAGATCCAGTTCGGCGCCGTCAAGGTCACGGTCATCCTGCCGGACGCCCCGCTCGCCCTTCCCCTGCCCGAAGCGCCCACCGCGGCGGCGCCGCGCGAAGTCATGGGGGCGCTGCCGGCGCCCGCGGCGCCCGCGGCGCCGGAGGAAGCGGAGGCGGAGGAGCCGGTCGCCAAACTGGTGGGCGCGAACGGGCAGGTGTACGCGCTGACCGAAACCACGACGACGTTCGGCCGCCGCTCCACCAACCACTTCGTGCTGAACGGCGACCCGTACGTGTCCGGCGCCCACGCCCAGGTCCTGTTCGACGGGAAGCGGTTCCAGGTGCTTGACATGGGCAGCACCAACGGCACGCAGGTCAACGGACAGCGGCTGATCGCGCACGCGCCGCACCCGATCGACGACGGCGACCACGTCGTGATGGGACGCACCGCCCTCCGGTTCCACACGCGCGTCGGGGGGCCGCCTCCGGAACCCGACGAGGAGCCAACGCCGTGACCTGTCCGCAATGCGGCACCCTCAACGCGGTCACGATCGAGGAGTGCATCCGCTGCAAGACCCGACTGCGCTCGGCCGAGATGGCGGGCAAGATCGCCTGCGTCAACCACGGCAACCGGGAAGCGACGAGCTCCTGCGCGGCCTGCGGCAACCGGCTGTGCGACGCCTGCGCCGTGAACGCGAACGGCGTCGATTTCTGCGAGGCGCACGCGCCCGCCGGCGCGGTGCGCGCCCACGACGCCGATTACGAGCGCGTGCCGGTCCTGGACGCCGCGCAGGCGGCGGGGGCGGGCTTCGGCCCGCGCCTGTTCGCGTTCGTCATCGACGGACTGCTCCTGTTCGCCGCGGCCACGGTGGAAGCCCTCGTCTTCTGGCTCCTGTTCCAGAGCCTCGACTTCCTGTCGCGCGAGACGCACCCGGTCGCGTTCTGGCTCTACTGGGGCCTCCTGTTCCTGGGCGGGGGGGCGTATTTCATCGTGCTGACGGCCGTGAACGGGCGGACGCTGGGCAAGCAGCTGGCGGGCGTGATCGTGCTGGGGCGGGACGGGCGCCCCATCCCGCTGGGCGCGTCCGTGCTGCGCTTTGCCGCGGCGGCCGTGTCCGCGCTGCCGCTGGGGCTGGGCTTTTTATGGGCGCTGTGGGACAAGGAAGGCGAGACCTGGCACGACAAGGTGGCGCGCACGCGCGTCTTCCGCTGGGAGGAGACGGCGTAACGATGAGCACTGCCCCCCTCACGAACGTGAACGGAAGCGGGAACCCGGCGCAGAACGACACCACGGCGGAGCTGGACGCGGCTTCCATCGTGCTCGGCTGGGAAGCGCTGGCCCGCCGGCGCCCCCGGCAGCACGCCGAGATCTCCTGGGGGGCGCGCTCCGACATCGGGCGCGCCCGCGAGAACAACGAGGACAAGTTCGACTTCTTCCTGCCCGACGACGCGCCGACGCTGGCCGTCAAGGGGCGGCTCTGGGCCGTCGCCGACGGCATGGGCGGACACAACGCCGGACAGATCGCTTCCGAAGCCGCCCTCAAGTCCATCATCCGGGCTTACTTCGCCGACCCCGGCGAGAACGTCGCCGACTCGCTGCGCGCGGCCATCGCCGGGGCGAACGCCTTGATCTTCCACGCGGCGCGCCAGTTCCCGGACCGGCAGGGGATGGGGACCACCGTGCTGGTCGCCGTCGCGCACGAGGACACACTGACGCTGGCCCACGTCGGCGATTCCCGGGCGTACCTGCTCCGGGACGGCAGCCTGCGGCTGCTGACCGACGACCACTCGTGGGTCGAGGAGCAGGTCAAGCGCGGCAGCCTGACGCGTGAGGAGGCGCAGACGTCCCCGTACCGCAACGTGATCACGCGCTCGATCGGCATCGGCGAATCGGTCCAGTCCGACATCCTCACCGAGCGCCTGCGGGAGGGCGACGTCATACTGCTGTGCTCGGACGGCCTGAGCGGCTTCATCGACGAGGCCGCCATCCGGGAACGCCTGGAGCGCGCTTCCCCTTCCGCCGCGGCGCTCGCCCTGATCGACGCCGCCAACGACGCCGGCGGCCGTGACAACATCACCGCCCTGGTGCTCACGGTCCGGCGCATCGCGAGCTACCCGGGCGACGGCGAAGCGGCGGCGGCGGCGGGGTGAGGCCATGACGCCACCGGCGCAGAACACCTATCAGGGCATGCCGATGCTGGGGCGGTACGTGCTCCTGCGCGAGATCGCCCGATCGAACGACGTGGTGTGGGAGGCGAACGACACCCAGATGGGGCGCCGCGTGGCCGTCAAGGAGCTGGCCCTGCCCCCCACCCTTTCCGGACAGGCCAAGCGCGAGCGGATCGAGCGCTTCTACCGCGAGGCGCGGGCGGCGGGCGCGATGAGTCACGCCAACATCGTGACCATCTTCGAAGTCGGCGAGGATAACGGTCGGTACTTCATCGCGATGGAGTACCTGGAAGGGCAGACGCTGCGCGACCGGCTCCTGGTCAGCGGCTCGCTCCCCCTGTCCGAGGCGGTCCACGTGGCGGGCGCTTTGTGCGACGCGCTCACGTACGCCCACGGGCGCGGCGTGATCCACCGCGACATCAAGCCCGACAACGTCCACCTCCTGCCCGACGGGCGCATCAAGCTGACGGACTTCGGGATCGCCCGCATCACGCACGAGGACGCGCTCACGATCGACGGGCAGGTCTTCGGGACGCCGTCCTACATGTCTCCCGAACAGGTGGTCGGGAGACAGATCGATACGCGCTCGGACATCTTCTCGCTGGGCATCCTGCTGTACGAGATGCTTTCGGGCCGCAAGCCGTTCACCGGGGACTCCGTGGTCACCATCACCTACCGCATCCTCCACGACGAGATGCCGGTCCTGCCGGGCATCAGCCCGGCGATGGAGGCCGTGCTCCGGCGCGCCCTCGCCAAAGATCCCAACGCCCGCTTCGCCACGGCCCAGGAGCTGCGTAACGCCGTGGTGGCCGCCGCCGAACGCGGCGGCTTCGTCCCCCAGGCTCCCCTGCCCGTCCCGGGCGGCGTTCCCGCCCCCGCGCAGGCGACTGCCGCATACACGCTCCCCCACGCAGCGCCGGGTGCGTTGACCCATGCGGGCTACCCGGTCGTGGACGCGGACCGCGAGTACGGTTCGGGGCGCAGTTTCGTGGCGGTGGCGCTTGTGGTGCTGCTGCTCACCGGGTTAGTGCTGGGAGGCGGCTGGGCGGTGTCGCGGGCGTACCGGAACTACCAGCTAGAGGCGCGCGTCAACCGCGACCGGGCAGCCTATCATCAGGCCAAATCCCTGTACGACGCCGGCGAATACGAACGCGCGGCGCGGGCGTTCGATCGGCTGCGCGCCGCGGCCGTGGACCCGGAAACGCGCCGCCAGTCGCTGCTGGGCCTTTTGTACTGCTACCGGCAGCTCGGCGGACAGGCCGTACGCCAGAACAACCTGGCGGCGGCCGAGCGCTGGTTCCGTGCCGCCGTCGCGCTGGTCCCGGACGACCCGCAGGCGCGCCAGGAACTGAACGACGTGCTCAAAGCCCGGGGGGCGCCGCCCGAATCGGCGCCGCCGGCCCCGAGCGCCGGGCGCGCCGCGACACCGAGCGCCGCGGCGCGCCCGAACGGCCCGAGCCGCCCCGACGCGAGCGCGGGCAGCTTCCAGGCAGCCAACAACGCGCGTGCGAGCGAAGCCGGCCGGCTCCTGCAGGCCGGCGACGAGGCGGCCGCCCGCGGGAACCGGGAGGAGGCGGGACGTTTCTACGCGCAGGCGGTCCAGGCCGGTCCGGGCTCGCCGGCGGCGTTGGAGGCGCAGAAGCGGTTGAACGCGCTCAGCGCCATGACGCAGCCGTTCTAGGCGGCGGGGATGCCGCAGCGGCTCGTGCTCCTGTATAACCGCGAGGCGGGCCAGGGTCGCGGCGGCGACCCCGCGTGGCTCGCGGACACGGGCGTCTACCTGCGCGCGCGCGGCTGGCGGGTCGAAATCACCGCGGCCGGATCGCCCGAAGCCGCCACGGACGCGGCCCGGCGGGCTTCCCAGAGCAGGGCGCACCTCGTGATCGCGGCGGGCGGCGACGAGGCGCTGCGCGCCGTGGCCGACGGTCTGGCCGGGACGGGCACGCCGCTGGGCATCCTGCCGCGGGGCACGGTGAACGTTTTGGCGCGGACGCTCGGGATCCCGCTGGCGGACCCGCTGGCCGCCTGCGACGTCTGCCTGTCCGGGGAAACGCGGCGCCTCGACCTCGGCCGGGTCCGGCGCGGCGGCGAACCGCGCCACTTCCTGCTGATGTGCTCCGTCGGCTTCGACGCCCAGTCGGTCGCCAACGTCAACCCCGACCTCAAAGGCGTCGTCGGCGCACCCGCCTATCTCCTGTCGGGCCTTGCGACCCTGGCCACGTACCAGCCCACCGACGTCACGCTCACGCTGGACGGGGTGCGGCGTGCCTCGAGCGCGTTCATGGTCGTCGTCGCCAACACCCCTTCGTACGGCGGCGACTTCCGCATCGCTCCGCTCGCCGCGCCGGACGACGGCGTGCTGGACCTGTGCGTGTTCGAGGCCCCCCCGGGCCTGCCGCCCGTACAGCGGGCCGCCTTCCTGCGCCAGATCGGCGCGGTCGCCCTGAACCGGCACCTCCAGGACCCCGACATCTCCTGCTTCCGCGCCCGCCACATCGAGATCGCCGCGTCCCCGCCCGCCGCCTTCCAGATCGACGGCGACGCGTTCGGGGAGACCCCGGTCACCATCGACGTCGCGCCGGCCGCGCTTTCGGTGCGCGTGCCGCGCTGAAGCCCCCCCGCCCCCGATAATGGGGGACCGGATAGCATTGCCGGAGCAGGTGCGGGTTTCCTCGGCCTGCCGGTGTCTACCCTTCCGGTCCCCATTATCGGGGGCGGGGCTTCTTAACCGCCCGTGATCGGCTTTTCCGTGACGGTCGTGGTCGGCACCTTGGCGCTCGACGGGGACTCTTCCGCGGCGCTGATGATCGGCTTCGATCCGCCGTCGCCGCCGAACGGCGAGTAGGCGTTGGCGAGCTTGTTCTGCTTGGCCAGCTTGGCGGTGTTCACCAGGCTCTCGGACCCCTTCGGGTAGGAGACCACGTTCGGGTCGCCGTCGGAGACGTAACGCGGGTACATGCCTCCCGACGTCAGCCGCTTGATCCAGTCGCGGACGCCCCAGTTCACGTCCGCGCACGACACGCGTTCCAACTGCAGGGGGTCGTAGGTGTTGTTCGCGGGCGCCGGGATCGCCCGGTACGCCGCCTTCATCGCGCCCTTGTACTCGTACGACTTGCCCTGGTACGTGCCCTTCGTGAGGTATTTCCAGTGGGCCTTGTTTCGCGGGTACTTGCCCATCGGGAGCGCGATCGCGGTGATCTTCGCCTCCGGCGCCATGGCGGTCAGGGAGTTGTGCGCGCCGCCGATCTCGGCCTGGAGCTGGGCGGGCGTCATCCGGCTCATGTCCTCGTGGAGCGTGGAGTGGTTGCCGATCTCCATCCCCTCCTTCAGGAGGTAGTCCAGCTTCTGCGCGCCCCTGCCGAGCTGCCCGAACGGCTCCATCGTCTTGCGCGACTTGGGCAGGACGAAGAAGGTCGCCCGCATCTCCCAGTCCGGGTGCTTCTTGTGAAAGGCGTCCAGAACCCCCATCGCACAGTCCGGGTCGATCTTGAGGGCGTCTGAGGTCTCGATCAGTCGGAACTGGGATTCGCGTCCGTCGTCGAAAGTGAGCACGACCGGGGAGGTGCCGGGCGGGAGGTCGATCCTGTCTTCCAGGACGTCGGAAAGGTTGACCGGGCGGAAACCGGCGTCGTACAGGAGCTGCACGTCCTTCCGGAAGGCGTCCACCTGCCGCACCAGGGAAGGGTCGCTCTTGACCGGCTTGCCGCCGATTTCGTGGTACATTATGACCGGGATGTAGCCCAGTTCGTTGGGGCGGACCTTGGCGTAGTCGATGTCCGGCGGGGTGTGCTTGACCGCGCGCACCGGGGCCTTTGCCTCGGTCTTGGGGCGCGCGCAGCCTGCCCCGACGGCGGCGACTCCGGCCAGAACGGTGACGAGGGCGAGATGTTGTGGGCGGCGCACGGGCGTTGCCTTTCGTTCGGCGCGCGGGAGCTGCCGCGCGGACGCGACGGTTGTGGTGCCCCGGTTGGCTTCGGCGGCACCGGCTCCATTATACAGCCCCCTCCGGCAGCGAGGCAAGAAGTTGGCGCGCAAATTTGTGATCAGTCCGACCAAGCTGCGGACCTACCTGTTGTGTCCGGCGAAGTACCGGTTGGAATATATTGATAAAGTCGGCCGGTTCTACCACCGCGCGCGCGCCGGCTACGCCTTCGGCCATTCGCTGCACCGGGCGCTCGACGCCTTCCACAACGCGGGGGGCGCCGAAGCCGTGACCGCCGAGGATCTGACGGCTTCGCTCGAACAGGTCTGGGTCGCCAAGGGCTACGCGGACGCGGAGCAGGAGACGGCCTACCGCGCCGAGGGCCTGCGCATCCTCCAGGAGTACCACGCGACCGCCGCCGAGGCGAGGCAGCAGGCGGCGCCCGAGACGCCCCCTCCGGCCCTGCTCTGGACCGAGAAGACGCTGCGCATCGACCTGTCCCCGGACGTGGCGCTGTCGGGCCGCATCGACCGGGTGGACGAGCACGCGGACGGCGCCCTGGAGATCGTGGATTACAAGTCCGGGCGCGACGCCGTCTCCGAAGGCGACGTGCGCGACTCGCTCGCCCTCTCCATCTACCAGATCCTGGTCAAGACGAAGCTGCCGGACCGGCGCGTGTTCGCGACCCTGGTCGCCCTGCGCACCGGCGCGCGCGCCTCCCACGAGCTCGGCGATGACGAGCGGGCGGAAGTCTCCGCCGCGTGCCTGGAGACGGGTGAGGAGATACGCACCCGCGAGTGGGAAAGCGTGCTGCCCGTCGTCAACGACCACTGCCCGTACTGCGATTTCCTGCCCCACTGCGCCCGGTTCTGGCGCAAAGAGGCGCGCCAGCAGGGAGTGCCTCCCCCCGAGATCGCCCGGGGGGTGTGAGCGGAACCGCGCAGGCCTGAGCCCTTACCGCGTGATCGTGACCTTGGTCAGGCCGCGGGGGCTGTCGGGGTCGAGGCCGCGGGCGAGGGTCAGGTGGTAGGCGAGGAGCTGCGCGGGCAGTATGTCGAGCAGCGGGGACAGCAGTTCTGTGCCCGCGTCCATCAGGGGAAGCGCGCGGTTTTCGGCCGCGTCTTCTCCGGCCAGGAGCAGGACGCGCGCGTGCCGCTCTTTCAGCTTTCCGGCAAGTTCGACGATGTCACCCGCGGTGCGGCCCTTCGGGGCGAACAGCAGGCACGGCGTGTTGGCGGGCACGGAGGCGATGGGGCCGTGCAGAAGGTCGGCCGACGAAAATGCCTGGGCGACCGTGTAGGAAGTCTCCGCGATCTTCAGGGCCGCCTCGATGGCGGTGCACAGGTGCAAGCCGCGGGCGACGCACAGCACGCGCTCGGTGTGGATCAGCGTCTGTGCCAG
>CADCTO010000171.1 GCA_902805585.1 uncultured Armatimonadota bacterium
AAGGACCAGGCTCCACTCGGGGTGCGCCTCGGCCACGGCGGCCAGGTTCCCCCAGCCCATGCGCTCGTCGATGACCCCGTAGTACAGCAGCAAGGGGCGCGGCAGGCCCGAAACGTCGGCGGGCACGGGCGTGCCCGGGTCCAGGGCGCGGCGGAAGTGCTCCACGTCCACGCCGCTGTTGAACTGGTGGAGGTTCGGGTGCCGGCCTTTCCTGGCCTGGTACATGGAGGGCCCGCCGGCGAAGACCACGTCGGACGCGGCCATCAGGGCGGCCTCCCGATCCTTGATCTCCGCGGGCGCCCCCTTGAAGTTGGCCAGCTCGTCCATGCAGTCGTAGACGACGGCGGCGGGGGAGAACAGGTGGCGGGCCTCCGCTGCCATGGGGTCATAGAACCAGTGCACCAGGTTCGGCCAGGCCCGCTGGCGGACGAGGTCGCTCAGCCCGTCGTGCCAGCACCGGTAGTTGGCGGCGTCCACGCGGGCGTCCGCGGCCGGGTCGCCGGTGTGGCGCGCCAGCAGCGGCCGAGCCACGCTCAGCGCCGGGGAGACCGTCTCCACCTCCATGCGCGGCTGGGTTTCCCCCTCCGGCAGGTGCGCCCACGGCTCCACGAAGAGGACGGGGTGGTGCTGCGACAGGCGGCTCAGGATGTGCTGGGGGCGCTGCCAGACGAAGCCCCAGCGCAGGTGGCAGTGCACCACGATGCCGTAGTCGGGACGGCTCCCGTTCAAACTAATCATGAATGGTTCCTAGTCCTATCAGGTCCGAAAGCCTGTCCGGTCCCGTCCGGATCGCGGCCGCCGCACGCCGGAAATTCTGCTGCATCACCTGAGGGCGTACCTGCTCCCTGGTCGTCCACATCGGTCTGCCCTCGTCGATATAGCGGGCAAGCGCGTCGTCGAGCGGCGGGAGAAGCAGGCCGCGCTCGCTGCCCAGAACGCTGTAGGCGGGCCGGGGCGCTCCCAGATCCATCGCCTCCATAGACCAGTCGCTCATGCCCGCCGTGTCGAACCCTGCCCGATGGGCCGCCTGACGAACCAACTCCGCCCGGGTGACCGGGCCGCCGTTCGCCAGGTGCCAGATGCCGCTTTCGCCGTCGATGAGCAGGTCCAGCGAAGCGTGTACGAGATCGGGAACGTACACCGGCGTGATGAGGCCGTTGCCGGGTTCGTGGACCGGCAGCCCCTGCGCCAGGGCGCGCAGCCCGCAGGTGACGAAGTTCTCCTCGTCCCAGGGGCCGAAGAAAGCGCCGGTGCGGACGATCAGCGCGGAAGGCAGGAAGGCACGCACTCTCAGCTCCGCCTCGGCCTTGCTGCGCCCGTAGACGTTGAGGGGCCGGGTCGCGTCGCTCTCGACGTAGGGCTCACGCTTCGTTCCGTCGAACACCATGACCGATGAGAAGGTGAGAAGTCGGGCAGCATGCCGCGCGCAGGCGCCCGCGAGCGTCGCCGCGCCCTTCGTGTTTTCCCGGAAGCACAGGTAAGGCTCCTGCTCGGCGGCGTTCACGGCGACGTAGCCTGCCGCGTTGACCACGGCCCAGGGCTCGATCTCTTTCAATACCCGCTCCACGGAGCGGCCGTCGGCAACGTCCAGCTCCCGGCGTGACAGCAGGCGGTACGCCAGACCGCGCAGGTCGCAAAGACGAGCGAACGCCTGACCCAGCGTCCCGCTCCCGCCCGTGATCAGGAGCGGCCGCGCCTCCGGTTTTCCGGTCTTTCGGCGATCCGAAATCACTGCGGTCCCCTTCCCTCTGGCGTGTACGGACACCGGCGGATACTCCAGGCGCGCGGGGCGCCGCCACCAGCCCGGTCCCGCCAGGACCGGGTGCGTCGGCTCCTGCCCGCGCGCCAGCTCGGAGGCCAGCGCCGCCAGCGCCGTGGGCCGGGCCGAGGGGCCGCGCAGGTCGAACACGCCCGGCTCGTAGCAGCCCGCAAAGCAGGTCAGCAGGCTGTTCCAGTCGTACGCCCCCAGCAGCGACCACGCCGTCACCGCGCGGAGATCCACGCCCTCATCGCGCAGCGCCTTCGCCCCCTGCCACACCTCCCACAGCCAGCGCATCTGCTCTTCGCGCGTGCAGCCCAGGTGCGCCTCCGTCACGGCGACCGGAAGATGATACCGATCCCACGCCTCCCGAAGCAGCGCCTTCGGCCCCGCCAGCCCGTCCCCGAGCACGCGCACCGCTTCCACGTCGGCATAAGTATGCCGCCCGTTGCCGCCGTGCGTGTGTTCCGGGTAGCGCTCCAGCCGCTCGTCCAGGAAGCGCTCGCTGGTCAGGTAGTGGTTGATCCCGAGGATGTCCGGCGGGCAC
>CADCTO010000172.1 GCA_902805585.1 uncultured Armatimonadota bacterium
CGGCAGGCGGTCCATGCCCCCGTCGATCTGGCGCATGTCGGTGAAGACCTCGCCTAGGTCGGCCAAAAGCAGTTCCACGAACGAGGCGTTCATTCGGGCCTCCTGGTTCTCCAGGATGCCGTACATCTCGATGGCGCCCTCGGACCAGCCGCATTTGTCCAGATACTCGCGCGTCGAGTACTGGTCGTACTCGTCGATGATCTCGGCCCAGGCGTCGTCCCCCTTGGCCTGGAGTTTCTCGGTGATGGGCTTGAGCGCTTCCTTCCACAGGTCGCCGGGCCACAGGCCTTTCTCGTCCGTGTCCAGCTCGTACGGCAGGCAGCCCGGGTTCTCGCGCGCTTCGGACTGGCGGAAGCGCTCGTTGCACAGGAACAGGTAGGCGTTGGGGTTGCCCATCGTGAACGGGTTGGTCTTCAGGCCGAACTTGTCGACGTAGGCCATGGTCAGCGCGTGCGCCTTCGGGATGCGCATGGCGCCCGCTTCGGCCCAGAGCCCGTGCTCGAACGGCTCGCGGACCGTCTGTATGCGCCCGCCGACGCGACCGCGCGCCTCCAGGACGACGGGGTCGTGCCCGGCGCGCATCAGCTCGTACGCCGCGCACAGCCCGGCGATGCCCGCACCGACGACGATCACCTTCCGGGGTCGCGTCGCGCCCGGCAGCCCGTCCCGTATGACGGCCAGGCAGTCTTTCTCGTTCATGGTCTTCCTTCCTCGAAAAAGCGTGATGGAGAACAGGGGGCGCACACGCCGCCGCACTACCAGCCGAGGCCGGCGCCCTTCGGCCGCAGACGTCGGCCGAGGATACGCAGGACCTCCGCCCGGGTCTGCGGGTGACGGAGGCCGGTGCGAAGGGACGGCCCCGCGCCGGCGCGATGCGGGTCGTCTGCGCGAACACGGCGGGGCCGACCGCGCCTGCATCTGAGCACGGCGATTCCGACCGGCCACTGCCCCGGCCCCAATTCGGCACAAAAAACCGGCTTTCCTGCATCCGCCCGCCCCGGCACCCGGACCGGACCCGCCGCCCGAAGGCCCCTACGGCTGTAGCCCCGCCATGTACGCCTCGATGCCGGGCAGGGCCACCAGCCGTTCGAGGAAGAAGCGGTTGACGTCGTCCAGGACCTCGGCCTGCGCGGTTTTGACCTGCTCGTCGCGGATGCTCCGGCTGGCCCGCGCGACGAGGCTGTCGCGCAGGTTCTCCAGGTGCCGCACGATCTCGTCCGCCCGCTCCGGCGGCAGCGCTTCGGCCACGGACACGGCCAGCCGGTCGGCGTCGGCGACGACCCGGGCCACCGGGATCTGCGAGTCCGCGTCCCCGGCGGCGTCCAGCGTGTGGATGAGCCCGTAGACCTGGTACAGCACGTTGGCCGGCTCGTCGAACAGCTCGCGCAGGTAGGCCGCCTCCTCGTAGCGCCCGGTCAGCCGGAAGATGTTGTACATGCGCTTGGCGGCCTTGCCGTAGTTGGGCGTCCGCGTGACGAACTTCCGGACCTCGCGCTCCAACAGCGTGACGTACTCCTCCAGCGCGTCCCCCGTGACGTTGCGGATCAGCTTGGAGAACAGCGGGACGGACTCGGCCTCCAGGTACACCTCCTGGAAGTACGGGTCCAGGTAGCCGTCGAGCGGCGTGATCGTGCCGTCCGGCGCCTCCCAGGTCCCGTCGATGACGCTGCTGGCGGCGGCCAGGCAGTCGCGCACGGGATCGACGACCACCCAGTCCAGCTTGCACCAGCCGGGGTCGGCGGCCACGTCGTTCCAGCGGACCGTGATCGGCGAGCCGTCGTCCTCGCGCCGCGCCTCGAACTGCCCGGCCTGCGCCTCGGCCGGCGACCACCAGAACCCCCACCCCGCCTTCCAGCGCTGGCCGCCCTTGACGACCGGGAACGGCAGGGTCCCGAAGATGATCTTGGTGAGCCGGTACGTCGGGCCGCGCAGCGTGGCGAGCGCCTTTTCGCGGACCAAATTTCCGAGGACGCGGCAGGCGTCCCGGCGGGTGGGCGCGTGGATGTTGACCCGCTCGAAGTAGTCGCAGTCCCCGGGGCAGGTCTGAATCTTCGACTGCGCCGCCGAGCCCGACAGGGCGAGCGCCGATTCCACGCCGGGCCGCTCCCCGATGGCGACCAGCTCGCCGATCTCGCGGAAGCGCCGCAGATCCAGCGGGGAGAAGTCCAGCATCGTGACCCGGTGCCCGAAGACGCCGCTGTGCGTGTCCACGACGACGTCGCCGCCGCTGTCGCCCGCCCGTTCCCTGCCCGCGGCGACGGCGGTCAGCCACTGCACGGCTTCGTTCTCGTCCATCTCCACCCCGAGCCGCCGCGCCGACTCGACGATGCGCTGTACGTCTTCGCCGGGGGTGATGCTGCCGCGTTCCTCGCTCTCGTTCACGTTCCTTGCTCCTTGCTGTTTGAAATATGCGCCCTCGCCCCGCCCTCCTCTCGTTCCCCTTCTGTCTCCCCCTCTCCCACCGGCGCAGCCGGGGCTATTGGGAGAGGGGGCCGGGGGGCGAGGGCGGGGCTCCGTGGGTCAGAGCCGCCTCACGGCGCGCCGCTTGGCGACGAACGCGGCGGTCTGCGTGGCGGCGATGCCCACGACCAGCAGCACGGGCGTCAGCAGCGCCGCCATCATGCCCTCTCCGTAGCCGTACGTCCACGCCGCCTGTTCGCCCGCCCGCGCCTTGAGCGCGGCCGGGCCCGCCGTCCACGTGGTCAGGAACGTGGCGAAGGACCAGACGAAGCCCATCGCCAGCGAGAGCGGGGTCGCCCACGCGCTGCTCCACCCGCGCCGCCCCAGCCCGCGCCCGGCCAGCCCGCCGAGCAGGACGCACACGGCGAGCCCGCCGATGCCGGCCAGCGCCCCGAAGTTCGGCACACTGGGCGGCGGCGCCTGCACGGTGACCGCCAGCGCGTCAGCGGGGACCCGCGTCCAGGAGCCCGTCAGCACGTCCCCCTGGCGTGTCATCCCCGGGTCGCTCGCGGCGCGCCAGCCGGGCGGGACGTGGATCGTGGCGGTGAGGCCGCCGAAGCCGGCCCACTGCCGTGCGGGCGCGAGCACGTAACCGAGCTGCCAGTAGACCGTCGGCGAGTCCCCCGAATAGGCGGTCGGCCGCGCGGCGTAACGGACCCGGATGGTGTGCGAGCCGGGCGACAGCGTCAGCGAGAAGGCGAGCGTCGAGGGCGCGTCCGTCTCGTAGCGCATCGCGTCGCCCTCCCCGATGGCCGGCGTCGTCGCGGGGGCACGCCAGCTCGGAGGGAGCCCCGGCGCCGCGCCGGCTTTTTCTTGCCGGACGCGCACCGGCCTGTCGTCCAGCCACACGCCGCTGCGCTCGGGCGTGGTGAGCGCGTTGGCGACGAAAAGGAGGTCGGTCGTCAGTGAAGCCCCGCGGTTATTCACCCGGTAGACGGCCTCCACCACGGCCGGCTTCCCGTCCCCGTGCGTGGGCGACGCCTCCAGGGGGCGCAGGTCGATGGTCAGCGTCTCGCGCTCGATGTAGACCGAGCGCAGGTCGCCGCTCGGTTCGCCGATGGGGTCGCCGGCGTGCACCGGGTTCGCCATGTTCGCCTGAACCGGGCGCGAGGGCCACAGCAGAGCCGCCGCCAGGAGCAACAGAACGGGGGCGTGTCGTCGGCTCATGGCGTGGACGCTCCCCCCGGCGCGGGGAACGGCGCGCCGAGCCAGCCCTCGAACAAACGCTTCTGTTCCGGGGTCGGGTTCGCCACCGGAACCACCGGGTGGGGCGGGCGCCCGGCGAGCGTGACGTCGAACGTGCGCAGCTCCCCGTCGCGCTCCACCGTGACGCGCACGATTTCGCCGGGGCGCTTCGCGGTCACGTGGTCGCGCCAGGTTTCGGTGTCAACGAGCGCCCGATCGATAGCCAGGATCCGGTCACCCACGTTCAATCCTCCCTGATGGGCGGGCGCGCCGTCGTACACCGCGTCCACGATCGGGCCCTCCCGGGCATCCCTCGCCTGGATGCCCAGGTAGGTCCGGAGGGCCGGCCTGCCGTCCGGGCCGGCGGCGGCGCCCACCTTCAGCCCGACGGCGGAAAGGGGGCCGTAGTCGAGGTCCTCGGTCCCGCGCACGTAGCGGCGGAAGAAATCCGCCAGGCTCACCCCGGCCAAGCGCTCGCACACGCGCTGGACGTCTTCGGGCCGGTAGTTGCGCCCGCGCTTGCCGTACTCGGCGTACAGGGCCCGCATGACGTCGTCCAGCGACCGGGAGCCCGCCGTTCGCCGTCGTATCTCCAGGTCCAGCAGCAGTCCCAGGATGCTGCCCTTGGTATAGTAGTCCGAAAAGGCGTTGTACCAGTTCTCGTCATTCGCGTCGGGCACCAGCCAGGCGTCGAGGCTGGCCTGCTCGACGCTCATCCGGCGGATACCCGGCGTGTAGCGGAGGAACTGGACCTGTCTCGTCAGCGCGGCCAGGTACTCCTCGGGGGAGATGATGCCGGCGCGGCGCAGGATCAGGTCTTTATAATAGTCCGTGAACCCCTCGGCCACCCACAGGACGCGGGAATAGTTTTCCCGGGTGTAGTCGAACGGCCCCAGCCCCTCGGGGCGGATGCGCTTGACGTTCCAGAGGTGGAAAAACTCGTGGGCGATCAGAGGCAGCGACGCCGCATAACCGTCGTCGGACAGAGATCCCGGTTCGAAGACGATCGCCGTGGAGTTCGCATGTTCCAGGCCACGTCCCCCCTCCACGGACGGCACCAGGAGCAGCAGGAACGTGTAGTCCGTGTACGGCATGTCCCCCATCAGGCGCGCGGCGGCTTCGACCATCTTTCCCACGTCGTCCGTCAGTTTCCGCGCGTCGTAGCTGCCGGGGCCGGCAACCACGATGCGGTGCGGGACGCCGCGCACGGCGAACGCGTGCGTCCGGAATTCGCCGACCAGGACCGGGCAGTCGTACAGGTGGTCGAAGTCCGTCGCCCGGAAGGTGTCGGGGCTGCCGGGCACAGCCGGCAGCCCGGTCGCGATCTTCCAACCCGGCGGCGCCGCGATGCGCAGCGTCGCGGGCGTTTTCAGCCGGCCGCGCACGTGCATCAGCGCGGTAGTGTTGTTCCAGAAGCCGTACCGCTCGCCCACCCGGCCCGTATCGACCATGCTCGCCGTCCGGTCGTTGGAATACACGCGGTACGTGGCCCGCCACGCGCGCGCGCCGCCGGTCCGCACGCGCCAGGTGGTCTTGTCGGCCTTTTGCCAGGGCAGCGGCCTGCCCGCCGCGTCGAAGGCCGCGAACGCCTGGACGTTGCGGGCGAAGTCGCGTATCTTGTAGTCGCCCGGCGTCCACACCGGCAGCACCAGATCCGTCTGCCCCGCTCCGCCGCCGCGGACCCGCATCTCGACTTCCAGGAGGTGCGTGTGCGGCGCGGGCAGGGACACGGTGAACGCGACGGCGGCGGCGGCGGCGGGCGCGGCCGTCCGGCTTGCGGTGGCCGGTCCGCACAGCAGCAACAGCACCGCCACCGCGAGCAGGGAACAACGGGAACGTAGCAAGGACGTACTCCAAACCTTTCTCATGGACCGGGCGGGCGCGGCCCCTGGAGCGGGCGGGCTAGGAAACGAGGTTCAGCCACGGGAAACCCGAGCGCATCGACGCGATCGACAGTACGAAGATGGCGTACACGATCAGCAGCGTCACGTAGCCCATCCACAGCAGCAGCGTCTTGAGTGCGGTCAGGCCGAGGCTTTCCCGGTAGACGGTGCGCAGGGCGCAGGCCAGGTACACGAACGGGACTCCCAACAGCCAGACGTTGATGGCCGTCTCGTTTTTCACGAACAGCAGGGGCGTGTAGGCGACCAGAACGAACGCGAAGAAGTGGAACGCGAAGACCAGGTGCTCCGTGTAATACCGCTCCGTCAGGATGTACACCAGTTTCAGCATCCCCGCGAAAAGCGGGATGATGGCGAGCAGGAACGAGGGCAGGATGTTGGCGACCTCGTTGTCAAACTTCTCGCTCAGCGCCGTGGGCGTGAACGGCTTCGGGTCCGCGAGCGACTTGGCCGTGAGCGGGTCGAACTGCTGGGCGAGCAGGAAGAACACGAAGTTGATGATGATGAACAGCCGCGACGGGAACAGGTAGGAGACGCGTTTCCCGGCGATGTACTCGTTGGTAAGGAATCCGGGCCGGAACAGCAGGGGGACGAGGCTCCTGATGATCTTCGCGTCCCAGGAGACGAACTCGCCGGACACGTCGCCGATGAACTCTCCCAGCGGGACGACGGGCGGCCGGTTCTCCTGCCCGCAGTTCGCGCAGAACTTGCCGGCGACGTTCTGGCCGCAGTTGAGGCAAAGGGCGGAAACGGGCGGGGACGGGGACATTGTCGCGGCGGGGTCTTTCCGATCGTGCTCCGGACGGGTTCAGGCGGCGTGCTCGCCGTGTCGATGGATCTGCGCGGCGGCGCGCAGGCCCGACTCCAGCGCCCCCTGGATCCACGCGTGCGTCAGCGACGTGTGCTCGCCGGCGAACCAGATGCGCCCTTCCGGGGCGACGATGGCCTCGTGCAAAAGGGTCTGCTGGCCCGGGTCGAACAGCGCGAAGGCGCCCCCGGCGAACGGGTCGTCGTGCCAGACCTTGGACGCGGCGGTCTCGAACGTGTCCTTGATCTGCGGGTGGATCTCGGCCAGGTCGTCCAGCGCCTCCTTGACCCGCTCGCCGTGCGACAGCGAGCCCCAGCGCTGCGCGTCTTCGGACCACGTGTACGAGGCGAGCAGCACGCCGCGCCCCGTCTCGCGCCCGTGGTCCGGGTAGTAGACGTTGCGGATGGGCAGGTCCGTGATGGTCCCCCCGCCGAAGATGTTGTCGTCCTCTTCCCAGAACCGCCGGCCGCACTGGAACAGGATCTTGGCGGACGCGTCGTAGTACAGCTGCCGGATGGCCCGCTGCTTGGGCCGCGAGAACGGCTTCAGGGTCTCCACGTGGCGCAGCACGGGGAACGGCAGGGTCAGGATCGCGTAGTCGCCGGTCACGCTCGCGCGCCCCGCCGCCGCCGTCTCGTAGTGGAGCGTCACGCCGTCGTCGGTCTGGTCCACGGCCACGACGCGCGCCCCGAAGCGAAGGTGCCCTTTCAGTTCCGGCAGGAAGGCCCACGCCAGCCGGTCCATGCCGCCGTCGATCTCGACCATGTCCGTGTAGCAGCGCCCGAGCTCCTCGCGCAGCAGCTCCAGGAACGAGGAGTTCATCAGCGCCTCCTGGTTCTGCAGCAGGCCGAACACCTCGATGGCGCCCTCGGACCACCGGTTCATCTCCAAAAACTCGCGCGTCGAGTACTGGTCGTACTGGGCGCAGATGGACTCCCAGGCCGCTTCGCCTTCGGCTTCGAGCATCGAGACGAACGGCTGCAGCGCCGCCTCCCAGAGCTGCCCGCAGGATTTCCCGTGCTCGTGGGCGCCGAACTCGAACTGCAGCCGGGCCGGGTCGGCGTCCGCCTCGGCGATGCGGTGCTTCTGCCCGTGCAGGTAGTAGTAGCCCTGCGGGTTCGCCATCGTGAACGGCGAGACGCTCAGCCCGAACTGCTCGACGTAGGCGAGCGTGAGCACGTGCGCCCGTGGGATGCGCATGGCGCCCGCCTCGGCGTACAGCCCGTCGGTGAACGGCTCGCGCAGGGTCTGCACGCGCCCGCCCACGCGCTGCTGCGCTTCCAGGATCAGCGGCTCATGGCCCGCCCGCAGCAGCGCGAGCGCCGCCGCCAGCCCGGCCATGCCCGCGCCCGCGATCAGCACCTTCCGCGGCCGCTCCGCGCGCGCGCCCAGCCCGTCGCGCGCGATGGCGAGCAGTTCCGTCAGTTCGGACGTCATCATCACGTCACCCCCACTCAGCCGACGTACGGCTGGAGCAGTTCGCGCAGCTTCGCCACGACCTCGGGCGGCGGCGGGCCGTCCAGGCTGTGGAACAGCGTGTCGCGCGGAAAGGCGAACGGGTGGCGGACCCGGTCCTTGCGGAACAGGGCTTTCAGATGGTCGCCGATCCCCTTCTCCTGCGGGTTGATCTCCAGCGTCCCGGTCACCTGGTCCGCCGTCTCGCTCGCCGTCAGCTTCACGCCGTCCAGGCGGTCCTTCAGGTTTTCCGGCGGCGCGTAGTCCAGGTGCACCTCCGACTTGCTGTTGCCCTGCGCGGACGACGAGAAGGGGGCGACGGCGACCAGCGCCCTGCCCAGGGCCTCGATGGCCTGCGGCGGCAGGAAACTGAAGTCGCCGGTGCCGTGGCGGTCGACGGCGCGGGGCACGCTGACGCGCGCCTCGACGTACCAGTGGCGCGAAAAGTCCACCCCGTAGGGCGCCTGGATCTCGAACGGGTATTGGAGCGGCGCCCTCGGCATCAGCTTGACCTGCGTCGCCAGCGGCTTGGCGTTGTAGCGCTGGTAGTGGTGGTTCTCGGTCTGGTGGCCGTCGCTGTCCGTGCTCGTCGTGATCCAGTGCTCGACCACCTCGACCCGGATCTCGGAGGCGTCCTGCTCCGCCTCGCCCCCCTGCACGTGCACCGTGCCGGTGATCGTGTCGTTCCAGCGGTAGGCATCTTTGTCGAGCGAGACCGACACCTCGGCGCCGCCGATCCCCACGGCGGCGCCCACCTTGGACAAAAACCCCATCTCGTCTCTCCTTCGTCGTCGGCCGCATCGGCGCGCCCCGCATCGTACCCGATCTTCGGCAGGTACGGGCGTCGTCTTCAGCGTGAAACCGGCGCAGGTTTGAACGCGGGGCAACGGCGGCAGAATCAACTGAGGCGACAGAACGCGCCCGCGCCGGCGGCTCGGCCCCGCGTGCCTACCTGGTTCGCGGGCAGGCGGCGGGTTTCCTCCTGAATCCCTGGCGTCGAAAAAACGCGCCCCGCCCGGACTGCCGCCGAGAAAGATGAACATGCCCCGGACCGAAAATCAACTGCTCGCGCGGGCCATCGCCATCGCCGCGGAAGCGCATCAGGATCAGCTCGACAAGGCCGGCGCGCCGTACATCCTGCACCCCCTGCGGATGGTCCTGCGCGCCCGGACCGTTGCCGAGCGGACGGTCGCCGTGCTCCACGACGTCGTCGAGGACTCGGACTGGACGCTGGAACGTCTGGCGGAGGAAGGGTTCCCGCAGACCATCCTCGACGCCGTGGACAGCCTGACCCACCGCCCCGACGAGAACTACGAGGCCTTCACCGAGCGCGTCGCCGGGAACCCCCTCGCCCTCCAGGTCAAGCTCTACGACCTGGAAGACAACATGACCCTGACCCGCCTGACCGCCCTGACCCCCAGGGACCTGGAACGCCTCCAGAAATACCACGCCGCCCGCCAGCGGCTCCTGGAAGCCGTGTCCCGATCCCGCGAACGCAACGAAGAATCCGCCGGCGGGTAAGGCCGCCCCACAGCACCTGAGCTGTGACAGCCCGCACCGCCTGCTTGTGTTGCCATGAACGCCATCGGGGGGCTGTAGCGCTCAGACGGGCACACCGGGCAGGCCTGCCCGGTGTGCCCGTTCCTGCCGACGATCCGCCTACCACCGGAGCGCGCGGAAGATGAAACCGTTCGCGCCCGCCCACTGGCCCAGCACCGCGCGCTCCTCGGGCGTCGCCGCGCGATTCAGGGGCCCGCGCACCTGGGCGATGCTCTGGTCGGCGGTGACTTCGATGGTCACGCGCGCCTTCTCGCCGGACTTGCCCCACACCGGGTCTCCCGCGTCGTCGATGCCGACGACCGTCAGCTCCCACTGGCGCAGCGAGAAGATGGAGCAGC
>CADCTO010000173.1 GCA_902805585.1 uncultured Armatimonadota bacterium
AGCTCCCGTCTCCGCGCCGCGCGGACGAGGTGTGTGGCTCAGGGCGGCATGATAGCGGTTCGCGGACAGGGCACCATGCTCGTGCCCTCCTCGTTCTCCGTCACTAAACCAAGGCCACGGTCGGAGCTATAGATAATCAGGAAACGTTCTGGACTATGCCGCGGCACGGCCGGTGGCCGCCTCGGCCGGCTCCCCGGTGGCCATGTCGCTGAGGTAGCGGCCGAAGAGCGCCTTGACGCGGTCCGGCTGGGCCGCGAAGCCGGCCAGCGCCTCCTCGACCGAGCCGATCAGGTCGGCGAACTCGGGGAAGTAGCGGTTGTGGGTAGCGGCGCGCTTGGTGGCCCGCCACAGGAACTCGATCGGGTTGTAGTCCGGCGAGTAGCTGGGGAGCTGGATGACGTGCAGGCGGTCGCGGTGCTGCTCGAAGAACGCCTTGACGGGGGCGGCGCGGTGGTACGGCGCGCCGTCCTGGACCAGGAACAGCGGCGCGGTCGTCTGCTCGAGCACGGTCGTCAGGAAGGCGACGTAGCTCGGGCCGTTGAAGCGGCCGTCGATGCCGCGGTAGAACAGCCGCCCGCTGAAGTACTCGATCAGCCCGAACACCTTGTAGGCCTTGCGCCGCCCGGTGGTCCTGACGACCGGCTGCCGGCCGACCCGCGCCCAGGTGTAGCCGAGCGAGCCCCACTGGGCGAAGCTGGCCTCGTCCCCGAACAGCAGCAGCCCGCCGGCCGCCTCGGCTTGCGCCCGCCAGGCCGGGAAGGTATAGGCCAGCCAGGCCGCGCGGGCGACCGCGTCGAGGTGATCGGAGACGAAGCGGGCCTTCTGGAAGGAGAAGCCGAGGCCGTGCAGCAGGGTGGCCAGGTAGTGGACGTTGTAGGTGACCCCGAACTCGCGCACGATCACCTGCTGGATCAGCAGCGCGTGCCAGCCGCCGGTCGGGAAGCCGGCCGCCTCGGGGCCCGCCTCGATGATCGCCGCCAGCCGCTCGCGCTGCGCCTTGGTCAGCTTGGACGGCCGCCCGCCCCGCCACCGCACCCGCAACCCGGCCACACCCTCGAGCAGGAAGGCGCGCAGCCAGGCATACACGCTCGACGGGCTCACCCCGACCCCCGCCGCCACCGGCTCGACCGCTTCGCCGCGGGCGATCCCGAGCAGCGCCGTCACGCGCTTCACCAGCGAGAGGTCGCCCGCCTTGAACGCTTGGCGCAGGGTCGTCTCCAACTGCTTGCGGGTCGTCGCCGTGATCCGTATGCTGACCGGGGTCATCGCTGGCTCCTGGTTCGGGTGTAGGAACCTCCAGTGTGCCAGCGATGACCCCCGTTCGCTACTGCTCCAGAACGTTTCCTGAAGATCTATAGCACGACCACACCGACCGACTCACCGTCCCCGTCCTGGCCGGCGGAGGCTAGGGCGCCGAGCAGGCGGGGCACCCCCGAGCGTGGTAGTTCGGCCGCGCGTTCCAGTGCAGGGGCTGGCTGACCTCGTCCTCGATGGCCATCCGCGTCTGGGGCGTCACTCGGTCGAGGTCGCCCCCGAACCGTTGCTGGGCGATCGTCTCCATCTCCTGGGCGAACACCGGCTCGGGCACGGCGATGTGGTGCCCCGGCGGGCCCCAGCCTTCGCGGATATCAGCCTCCGCGTTCCGTTCGAGCGGCTTGACGGCGAGCTGGCTGTCCATGCGTCACCTCGTCTCGACACCTCGTGTCCACTCTGCCCGCTAGGCCCGTTCGAGCAAGTCCGGTGGGAGCGAGGCGCCGTCGTGCTCCGGGGTCGCGATCCAGCGGTCCTGGGGCTCCTCGTCGTAGTGCAGCCCGTACCGCCGCGGGCGGCCCCCGACCTCCTCGACGGCGTCGATCGTCCCGACCCGCCCGTTCAGCTTGCTGCGGGCCCGGTCGCCCAGCCCGAGCGTCGCCTCGCGCTTCTTCCGCGGCATGTCGTGCCCCCTCGTGGTGCGGCGTCCCCTTCCGGCGAAAGCCGGTCAGGAGCGAGGTTCGGATGGCCCCCGCCACCCGAACCGTCGGCCCGGACGCTCCCCCCCAGTGCAAGCCCCGCCGCGTCCGATACTTGAAGTCTAGGAACGCCAGGCGCATATGTCAATCTGCACACAGGCTTGACAAACGTCCGACCACGGAGCACATGGGGCCGCTATAAGGCGGCGAGGACGCACCGGATCAGCAGAGGGTGGCGCTAGTCGAAATTAGCATGACCACATCGCGCTCCAGGATGCCCAGTCGACTCGGAGCCTACTCCGCGATGGCCAGGTTCGGGTTCCAGACGACCTCCCACAGATGGCC
>CADCTO010000174.1 GCA_902805585.1 uncultured Armatimonadota bacterium
CTTTCTAGCCCGGCGTTCACGCCGGGGCGACACACGCCGGGGCGACACACGCCGGGGCGACACACGCCCGGATGCACCTTGCGTTCCGTCCCGCAGCCTTGACCGCCCCGCAGCCCTTGTGTTACCATTGCCCGGGGTCATCGAGCGTGTCAGTTTCCGAGCAGGACATTCCCGGCATCGCGCTGATCGGCTGCGGTGGCATGGCGGCGCACTACCGGGATTCGTACACGTCGATCCCCGGTACCGCGTACCGGCTGGTCGTTGACGCAGACGCGGCGCTGGCACGCAGCGTGGCCAAACAACTCGCGGTGCCCCGCTCCTCCGCGGACTGGCGCGACGCGCTGGCGCCCGACATCCGAATCGCCGACATCTCCACGCCGAACCACCTGCACGCCGAACAGGCGACGGCGCTTCTCGCGGCCGGCAAACACGTCCTGCTGCAAAAGCCCATGGCCCCGACGGTACCCGAATGCACGCAGATCGTCGAGGCGGCGCGGGCGTCCCGGGTGACCGCCGGGGTCTACATGAGCGACCTGGAGGATCCCCTGGTCTGGGACCTGCGCGAGATGGTGCGGGGGGGTCATCTGGGTGCGATCTCCTCGGTGCGCGGCCGTTACGCCCATCGGGGCGGACTGCGCGCGCAGCCGGCGGTGACCAACTGGCGCGGATCGGCCGAGAAGACCGGCGGCGGCTCCTTCATCCAGCTTTCGCTGCACCACACGAACCTGCTGTCCTGGATACTGGGCGAGCGGATCGCGTCGGTGATGGCCTACTCGGCCAACCGGATGTGCCCCAACATCGGCGGCGACGACACGACGGCCGCCGTCTGTGAGTTCGCCGGCGGCGCGCCGGGCGTCTTCGAGTCTGCCTGGAACGCCGACGGGACGCTCCTCGAAATCTTCGGCTCCGAGGGGCGGGTCCGCGTCTTCGGCGGCCAGGGCAGCGCGGCGGAGGTGGTCGTCGGACGCCCGTTCACCACTGGCCGCGTCGTGCGCGCCGAGGAGCCCGGCAAGGTCGTCCGTGTTCCCGCCTGCGGCGACCTGCGCGCCCACTGCCGCCGGGACAACCCGCTCAACCAGCACGTCGCCTTTGTCGAGGCCGTCCTCGCCGGCCGGGAGCCGCAGGTGACGGCCGAGACCGGGCGCTACGATGTCGCCGTCGCCAAGGCGGTCTACGCGTCGGCCGAACAGGGCCGCCGGATCGCGATCACGGAGATGCTTGCCTGATGCCACCGTCCTCCCCCGCCCGGCCGGCCGCCGCCGCGACTCGGGCCGCCGCCGCGCCGACCTTCCGCAAGCCCCGCCTGCTGTGGAGAACCTTCCTGCGGCGCTGCGATTCGCTGCCGGCCGCGCTGCCCGGCGTGGTCTACACGGGCGCCGGCTCGTACCTGACCCAGCTCGACGACGGCGGGCGGACGCTCTGGGCGACCGAGACCGGCAACCAGCAGAGCAGTCCGGCCCTCGATGACACGCGCGTCTACATCGGCTCGGACCGCGGCATCCTCTACGCCATGAACCGGCGGACCGGGCAGATCGCCTGGCGGTTCTCGCCCACCGGCGGGGCGCGCCCGAACACCTTCCTCACGCGCCCCGCCGTCGGCGGCGGTCGCGTCTACGCGGAAGGGACGGACGACAACGTGTACGCCGTGGACGCGGCGAGCGGCCTGCTGCGCTGGAAGTTCCTCCGGCCCGACGGGTCGCTCGGCTATTCGGCCCCCCTGTACCGCCGCAGCGCGGTATACGTCGCGGGCGAGACGACGCTCTACGCGCTCGACCCGTCCACGGGCGACCGCCTCTGGTCGGCCCCCGCGGGGTCCAAGTCGGTCTCGGCCCCTGATGAGGGCGGGCGGCGCGTGTTCGTCGGCACGGACGGCAGCGGCCTGGCCGCCTTCACGAACGACGGGAAGCTGGCCTGGCGCTTCACCGGGAAGGGCGCCGGCGACTGGTTCGGGCCGCCCCGGTACGCCGACGGCGTGGTCTACGTCGGCACCTATCAGCGTTACGTCTACGCCGTGGACGCCGTGACCGGCAAGCAGCGCTGGAGCGCCCGCCTCCTGGGAAGCGCCCTCACCCTGCCCGCCCTCGACAGCGCCCGGGGCGCCCTCTACGTCTGCTCGGAAACGTTCAGAAACAACCCGACCCTCTGGGCGCTCGACGCCCGGACCGGCAAGGAGCTTTGGAACCACCGGGCCGGCACCATCACCAAGGGCGCCACGCTTCTCGGCAACCGCCTGTACGCCGGCTCGCTCAACGGCTACTTCCACGCCTTCCAGTTGTGACCTATCCCCCCGCCCCCTTCCCTGACAAGCCCTCCGGGAGGGAAGGGGGAGCCAGTCACCGCCTCCTGGCGATGCTCCGCGTGGGTAGTGGGGAGATGGGAACCTTGGTGGAACTCGCCTTGGCCTCGCCGCCGGCTCCCCCTTCCCTCCCGGAGGGCTTGTCAGGGAAGGGGGCGGGGGGATAGGTTCGTTGACACCCCTCGCTCCGCGCCGCTATAATAGAACATGTCCACGCCCCCGCCTCCGGCCCCCTCCCCCGTGCCGGAACCCTTCGACCTGGTGCTGCGCGGCGGGACCGTGCTCGACGGGACCGGGGCGCCGCCCGTACGCACGGACGTGGGCGTTCGGGGCGATCGGGTCGGGGCGGTGGGCGACCTGTCGGGCGCCCCGGCGCGGCGCGTGCTCGACGTGGCGGGGCGCTTCGTCTGCCCGGGCTTCATCGACATCCACACCCACTCCGACGCATCCGTGCTGTTCACGCCGGGTATGGAGTCCTCGCTCCTGCAGGGTGTCACGACCGAGGTGGTGGGCAACTGCGGCTTCTCCCTCGGCCTGGCCCGCGACCACCCGGACTTCCTGACCGAGCGGCGCTGGCTCGACAAGGGCGGGGTCCCGCTGGATTGGGACGGCCTGTCGGCGTTCCTGGAGCGGATCGAGGCGCAGGGCGTCGCCATCAACGTGATGACGCTGGCCGGGCACGGGACCCTGCGCAAACGGGTGATGGGCCTGGCGGAGCGCCGACCGGACGCGGGAGAGATGGCGGCGATGTGCCGCGAACTGACGGACGCTCTGGAGGCGGGCGCCATCGGCCTATCGTCGGGTCTGGAATACGTGCCGGGCCTGTACGCGGACGTGGCCGAGATGACCGAGTTGGCGCGCGTCGCCGCCGACGCGGGCGGGTTCTACGCGACGCACCTGCGCGACGAGGGCGACGGGCTCGTCGAGGCGGTCGAGGAGGCCATCGCGGTCGCCGAAGGCGCGAACATCCCGCTCCAGCTCTCGCACCACAAGGCCGAGCGCCCGCGCAACTGGGGCAAGGTCACCCGCACCCTGGCCCTCGTCGACGCCGCCCGCGAGCGTGGGACGGACGTGCTGCTCGACCAGTACCCCTACACCGCCTACCAGACCGGGCTGACGACCATTGTGCTCCCCGCGTGGGCGATGGCCGGCACGCCGGAGGCGCTGGCCGAGAAGCTGGCCGACCCGGACCAGCGCGACCGGGCCCGCGCGTTCATGGCGGACATCGATTTCGGGGCCGTCGAGATCGCCTCCTACCCGCCGCGTCGGGAGTTCCAGGGACGCACCGTGGCGGAACTTGCGGCGGCGGAGGGCAAAGAGCCACGCGACTGGGTGCTGGACCTGTTCGCCGAAGGCGCCGCGTTCGCCTCCGCCGTGCACCACGCGCTGTCCGAGACCGACGTCGATCGCGTACTGCGCGACGGGCGCGTGATGATCGGCTCGGACGCCGTCTCCACCTCCCCCACCGGGCCCGCCGCCGCGGACAAGGTGCACCCCCGGTCGTACGGGGCGTTCGCCCGCGTCCTGGCGCGCTACGTCCGCGAGCGCGGCCTGCTCTCCTGGGAAGAGGCCGTGCGGCGCATGACCGGCCTGCCCGCGCTGCGTCTGGGCCTCACCGACCGGGGCCGGCTCGCGCCGGGCGCCCACGCCGACATCGCCGTGTTCGACCCGGAGACCGTCGCCGACGTCGCCACGTTCGCCGACCCGCACCGGCTCGCCGTCGGCGTCGAGCACGTCCTCGTCGCCGGCACGCTCGCCGTCACGAACGGACTGCCGACGGGCGCGCGGGCAGGGCGCGTTTTGCGCCGGTCCTAAACCGGGCCAGGCGGGTATACTGCCTTCAGGCACTACCATGGCACAAGCACTGCTTCAACTGCGTCCGTCCTCCGTGAACGAAGCCGAGGCGGACCATAAACTAAACGATCTGCGCGCCCTGTTGCGCGATATGGGCTCACTCGTTCTCGGTTACTCCGGCGGCGTGGACTCGGCGTTCCTGGCGAAGGTGGCACAGGAAGAGCTGGGCGACCGGGCCGTCGCGGTCGTGGCCCTTTCCGAATCCTACGCGGACCGTGAAAAGGAGGCGGCCGTCGCGCTCGCCGAGAGCCACGGGATCCGTTTGCGCACCGTCCGCACGAACGAGCTGGAGAACGAGCACTACGCGGCGAACCCGACCAACCGCTGCTTTTACTGCAAAGAAGAGCTGTTCGTGCACCTGCGGCGGGTCGCCGAAGAGATGGGCATCCCGCACATCGCGTACGGGGCCATCATCGACGACCTGGGCGACCACCGCCCCGGGGCGCAGGCCGCGGAGGAGTACGGCGCGCGCGCGCCGCTCCAGGAGGCGATGCTTTCCAAGGCGGAGATACGCGTCCTGTCCCGGCGCATGGGCCTGCCGACCTGGGACAAGCCGAGCCTTGCCTGCCTGTCGTCGCGCTTCCCCTACGGCACCCGCATCACCGCGGACCTGCTGCGCCGGCTGGACCGCTGCGAGGAGTTCCTGCACGACCTGGGCTTCCGCCAGGTGCGCGTCCGCCACCACGACACGATCGCGCGCATCGAGATCGAGCGGGGCGAGTTCGGGCGCGTGCTCGAAGGGGACGTGGCCGACCGGATCGTCGCGCGCTTCAAGGAGCTGGGCTACACCTACGTCTCGCTCGATCTGGCCGGCTACCGCTCGGGCAGCATGAACGCGAACCTGGGCGCCGTGCGGCACCCCGCAGGCCACTGATGGATACCGCCCGCCTGGAGACATTGCTGCGGGACGTGCAGCGGGGCGCCACCAGCGTGGAGGGCGCGCTCGGCGCCCTGCGCGACTTCCCCTACGACGACCTGGGCTTCGCCCGGCTGGACACGCACCGCGCGCTGCGCACCGGCTTCCCCGAGGTCGTCTTCTGCCAGGGCAAGACGACGGAGCAGTGCGTGGCCATCGCCCGCCGCCTTTCCGAATCCGCCGACCGCATCCTGATGACGCGCGCGACACCGGAGGTCGGCGAAGCGGTCACGCGCGCCCTCGCGACGGCCACGTACCACGCGATGGCCCGGTGCATCGTCGTCGGCGACGCGCCCGCGCCCCCGCCGCAGGAGGCCGGGTACGTGGCCGTCGCCTCCGCCGGCACGGCCGACATGCCGGTCGCCGAGGAGGCGGCCGTGACATTGGAAACGATGGGGTCGCGCGTGGTGCGCGTCTACGACGTGGGCGTCGCGGGCCTCCACCGGCTGTTGGACAAGCGGGACGTGCTGGCCGGCGCGCGCGCCGTCGTGGTGTGCGCGGGCATGGAGGGGGCGCTCGCGTCCGTCGTCGGCGGGCTGGTCGCCTGCCCGGTCGTCGCCGTCCCGACCAGCGTCGGCTACGGCGCCTCTTTCGGCGGCCTGTCGGCCCTGCTGACGATGCTCAACTCGTGCGCCACGGGCGTCGCCGTCGTCAACATCGACAACGGGTTCGGCGCCGGCTACTTCGCCCACCTCGTCGCGGCCCCGACGCCGCGCGTGTGATATTCCTCACTGAACCAGCGAGAATTAATGCACCATAGCCCATACTGCCATAACATCGACCAAAGAACGGCGCGGAACGACAGGCCGGCGGCGCCCGCGGCGCCGCCTTCGTACCGCGCGGACGGGCAAAGGATCGAAACATGGCGAGGATGATACTGCTGGGCGTGGGCACGGGCGTGCCGGACGTGGACCGGGAAAACACGCACATGGTCTGGGACGGGCCGGGGGGACCGCTCCTGATCGACGCGGGCGGCAGCACGTACCAGCGCCTCCTGAAGGCCGGGCTCGACCCCCAGACGCTCGCGGGGGTGCTGATCACGCACACACACCCCGACCACATCAACAGTCTGCCCGTGCTCCTGTTCAGCATGTACCTCGCCGGCCGACACAACGAACCCGTCCCCATCTACGGCCTGCCCCCGACGCTCGCCCTGATCGAGAACCTGCTCCAGGCCTTCCACCTCGAAAAATACGCCGCGCCCGTCGCGTTCAAGCCGGTCGAGGCCGGCGGGGACGTGCCGCTGCGCGCGGCGGACGGCTGGCGCGTCTGTACCGCGCTCACGGAGCACAGCCGCCCGTGCATCGCCCTCCGCTTCGAGGAGCGTAAAACCGGCAGGGCGCTGGTGTATTCCGCCGATACCGCGCCGAGCGCGGCCGTGACCGAGCTCGCGGAGGGCGCCGATATCCTGGTGCACGAGGCCAGCACGCCCGGCCCGTTCCCGGTCCATACGTCGCCGCGCGAGGCGGGCGAGATCGCGGCGAAAGCGGGCGCGAAACGGCTCGTGCTCGTCCACTTCAGCCCGCGCTGGACCATGCCCGTGGATCAGGCGCTCCAGGAAGTCCGCGCGGGCGGTTTCGCGGGACCGGCGGAGGTCGGACAGGAATACCAGGTGCTGGAGTTATGACGAACCGATGAAGATAGCCTATCTCGATTGTTTTTCGGGCGCGTCCGGCGACATGACGCTGGGCGCGCTGCTCGCGTGTGGGGCGGACGAGGCCGCCTTCCGGCAGGCGCTGGCGAACCTGAACGTGCCCGGGTACAACCTGCACGTCCGGCGGCGGAAGGTCGAGGGCATCATGGCGACCGACGTCGACGTGGAACTGCTCGAAGTGGATCAGGGGCACGGGAGGCACCTGAGCGACATCGAGGCGATCTACCGGGCGTCGGGCCTGTCTCCGCGCGTGCGGGAGCAGGCGCTCGCCATCTTCACGCGCCTCGCCGAAGCGGAGGCGAAGGTGCACGGCACGACGCGGGAGGAGATCCACTTCCACGAGGTCGGCGCCGTCGACGCCATCGTGGACATCACGGGGACCTGCATCCTGCTGGAGATGCTCGGCGTCGACGCGGTGTATGCGGCGCCGGTCCCGGTCGCGCGCGGCTTCGTGGACTGCCAGCACGGCCGGATGCCCCTGCCCGCCCCCGCCACCATGGAACTGCTCCTCGGCGTCCCGACCTACCCGGTCGAGATCCGCGGCGAGCTGGTCACGCCCACGGGCGCGGCCATCATCGCCACGCTCGCGCAGGGACGGGTCGGGGAGATGCCGGCCATGACCCCGCTGGCGGCGGGCTACGGGTCCGGCAAGAAGGATTTCGGCGCGCCGTTCCCGAACCTGTTGCGCGCCGTGGTGGGTGAGGCACGGAACCTGCAGACGTCGGCAGCGGGCGCGGACGCGGGCCGATCTCCGACCACCGTCGCCGTGCTGGAGACCAACCTGGACGACGTCCCCGGCGAGACGCTGGGATACGTGCAGGAGCGGCTCCTGGCTTCCGGGGCCCTCGACGTGTTCGCCGTCTCGGCCCAGATGAAAAAAAACCGGCCCGGCACGCTGCTCACCGTCCTCGCCGCGCCGGAGGACGTCCGGCGCCTTTCCGACCTGCTTTTCGCCGAGACCGGGACGTTCGGGGTGCGCCGGACCTGGGCGGAACGGGAGGTCCTGGACCGCGCGTGGGAGACCGTCGAAACGCCGTTCGGCTCCGTCCGGGTCAAGACGGGGAGCCGCGACGGGAAAGAGGTCACGGCGGCGCCGGAGTACGAGGATTGCCGGGAGGTCGCCGGCAGGCACGGGGTCGCACTCCGGGACGTTTACCGTGCCGCGCTCGCGGAGCGATACCGAAGATAAGGGTGAAGCGTCTGCTGCAAGCGGTTGTCAAAAAGACAGGAACCGGGTATAGCAGGTTTACGTAGTTATAGTTTGTGGGATAATGGGGTTCGATTGGTAGTGCGGCCCGCCCCGTCGGCGCGCCGCTCCGTCGGCACACCTGACCGGTCGGGCGCGCCACGGCAAGGAGCATAACATGGCATTGGCGGCAACAAAGAATGAGGGCACGGCGGTCGTTGAAGAGTGGAACAACGAAGAGCCTGCCCCCGAGCCGCGTTCGGACGATCTTCAGTCGTACATCAACCGGCTGACCCGGTGCAACCTGTTGACGCCGGATGAAGAGGTGCGGCTCGCCCGGCGCATCGCCACCGGCGACGCGCGGGCCAAGGCGCGCCTGGTCGAGTCGAACATGCGCCTCGTGGTCTCGATCGCCAAGGCCTACCGGTCGTCCGGCATCCCGTTCGAGGACCTGATCCAGGAAGGCGCCATCGGGCTGATGACCGCCGCCGAACGCTTCGACCCGAAGCGCGGCTACCGCTTTTCGACGTACGCGACTCAGTGGATCCGTCAGGCCATCGGCCGCGCCGTCGACAACAAGGCCAAGTCGATCCGCCTGCCGGCGCACGTTTCCGAATCGCTGCGCAAGCTGGACAAGGCCAAGGCCGAGATGCGCCGCGAGCTGGGCGAAGATCCGACCGCCGATCAGCTCGCCGTGCGCACCGGCATCTCCCCGCGCAAAGTGTCGAGCCTGCTGAACACCACCCAGGAGCCGATCTCGCTCGACATGCCCGTGGGCGACGAGGAGAACACCAGCCTGGGCTCGCTCCTGTACGACAAGACGTCGCCGGACCCGCAGGAAGAGTTGATCGACGCCGAGATGCGCGAGGAGATCGATTCGATCCTCGCCACGCTGGACGACCGCGAGCAGCTCATCATGCGCAAGCGCTTCGGCTTCGACGGCGAGGACACGTACGTCCTCCAGCAGATCGGCGAGGAGCTGAACATCTCGCGCGAGCGCGTCCGCCAGATCGAGGCGCAGGCGCTTCGGAAACTGCGCTCGGCTGCACGTAAACGCCGTCTGCGCGAGTATCTGCAGGGTTAGCCGGTCACTACGACGGGAAACGGGGGCGCCATGATGCGGCGCCCCCGTTTTTCGTTTGTGAATCCCGTACCATTGCCGATAACCCGTCCGGCGGCCGGAACGTAACGTGCAATACAGGAAGCAGACGCGGCCCGCTGTGTGGCTGCCATACTTCTCGGAAGGTGATGCTTCCTTGCGTTTGAACCGCCCGCACCTGTTCTTCTGGCTCGCCCTCGGGGTCGCCCTGTCGGGCGCCGCCTTGCTCGCCGCACACGCCTTCCTTGTGCCCTACCTTCCGGTCTCCATCTGGAAAGAGACGCTGCGCCCGCTCCTGATCGCCCTGGCCCTGGCGTCCCTGGCCGCGGCCGTCGCGCACGTCTACGGCGGCTCGCCGGACGCGGCAGAACCGTCGCCGCCCGCCGAGGGCCCACCGCGCTTCGAGCGTCGGGCGCTCTGGACCGTGGCCGTGCTCTGGCTCCTGTCCGTGTTCCTGCCGCTGAACCCCTGAGGTCAATGAACCACAGAGGCACAGAGACACGGAGGGGGCACAGAGAAGAGCGAGGAACGGGTGAGGGAGAAGCCATCCCGTCTCTTCTACTCCCTTCTCTCTTCTCTGTGCCCCCTCCGTGTCTCTGTGCC
>CADCTO010000175.1 GCA_902805585.1 uncultured Armatimonadota bacterium
CGCCCGTGGCGTCGCCTGCCGTCACGCCCGTGAAGTCCGGCCTGGTGGGTATCTTCCACGCGCTGCCCGACCCGGTGGCGGCGGGCGATCTGGTCAGCGAACGCCAGGTGCTCGGCCACGTCGAGTCGATGCGCCTGATGAACGACTGCCTGGCGACCGCGAGCGGTACGGTGTCGGCCGTCCTGGTCGAGGACAACCAGCCGGTCGAGTACGGGCAGACGCTGTTCGAGATCCGTGAGGAGGAAGGCGGCCAGGCATGAAGAACGGTTCCCCGGCAGGCGGTCGTTTCGGAGTTGCGCCGGTGGCGGCGCGGCGCGGCGCGGCGGGCCTGGGTCTGGTCGAACTCCTCGTCGTGACCGTCATCCTTCTGGTGTTAGGCGGCTTCCTGTACACCCGGCTCCTGGGCGGTAAGACGGCGGACGGACAGAAGCGCGCCACACCGACGCAGCGCGCACGGCAGGTCGAAGGTGCCGCGTACATCGGGCAGATCAACCAGGCGATCGCGATGTACAAGATGGACCACGACGGGCAGAACCCTCCCGATCTGGCCGCCCTGAAACGGTACGGCGTTTCGGAGTCGATGACGAAGGACCCGAACACCGGCCAGACCCTGCCCTACGACCCGCAGACGGGCCGCGTCGGCGCTCCGGGAGGCGGCAGCGCCCTCCCGCGCGTGCCCGGGTATTAGAAGCGGTCAATCCCCTCCTCAAAACGGACAACACCCTTGTTTAAGAAGATCCTGATCGCGAACCGCGGCGAGATCGCGGTCCGCATCCTGCGCGCGTGCCGCGAGATGGGCATCGCGGCCGTCGCCGTGTATTCCGAGGCCGACCGCGAGTCGCTGCACGTCCGCCTGGCCGACGAGGCCGTCTGCATCGGCCCCGGCCCCAGCAAGGACTCGTACTTCAACGCCGCCAACATCGCGCAGGCCGCGCTGATCACCGGGGCCGAGGCCATCCACCCCGGCTACGGCTTCCTGTCCGAGGTCGCCTCGTTCGCCGAGATCTGTTCCACCATCGGCGTCAAGTTCATCGGCCCGCCGCCGGAGGCGATCGAGAAGATGGGCGACAAGGCGACGGCGCGCGCGACCATGAAGAAGGCGGGCGTGCCGACCGTCCCGGGGTCCGAGGGGACGCTGTCGTCGGAGCAGGAGGCGCAGCGCGTCGCCGCGAAGATCGGCTATCCCGTGGTCGTCAAGGCGACGGCGGGCGGGGGCGGGCGCGGCATCCGCGTGGTCGAGGACGAGGACGAGCTGCTCCGGGTCGTCAAGATCGCGCAGGCGGAAGCCCTGGCCTCGTTCGGGAACGCCGAGGTGTACCTGGAGAAGTACATCCGCAGGATGCGCCACATCGAGGTACAGGTGCTGGCCGACGAGCACGGCCACTGCATCCACCTGGGCGAGCGCGAGTGTTCGATCCAGACCGTGCGCCACCAGAAGGTCGTCGAGGAGGCGCCGTCGGTCTCGCTGACGCCCGCGCTCCGCAAGAAGATCGGGGACGCGGCCGTCAAGGCGGCCAAGGCGGTCGGGTACGCGAACGCCGGCACGGTGGAGTTCATCTACACGCCCGAAGGCGAGTTCTATTTCATGGAGATGAACACGCGCATCCAGGTCGAGCACCCGATCACCGAGGCCGTGACCGGGGTGGACCTGGTGCAGTGGCAGATCCGCATCGCCGCGGGCGAGCCGCTGACGCTTTCGCAGAAGGACATCGCCTGGAACGGGCACTCCATCGAGTGCCGCGTGACGGCCCAGGACCCGGCCAAAGGCTTCGCCCCGGCCGCCGGCACGCTTTCGCACGTGCGCCTGCCCGGCGGGCTGGGCGTGCGCGTGGACACGCAGATCTACGGCGGGTACACGGTCCCCCCGTTCTACGACTCTAACCTCGCCAAGATCATCGTCTGGGCGCCGGACCGCGCGCAGGCGATCGCGCGGATGCGCAGCAGTCTGCAGGAGTTCCACGTCGAGGGCAGCCCGACCAACATCTCGTTTTTGCAGCGCATCCTCGCCGACGAGCGGTACGTCAACAACGAAGTCTCGACCGCCTTCCTGCCCCAGCTCATGAGCGAAGTGGGGCTGGCGCTATAGGCGGGCCGGGAACCTCCTGACCCCCTGGCCAAAGGCGTCACCACGCTACTCGCCCCTTAAGACCTCGCCCTTCAAGACTTCACCCCGAGAGGCGAGGAAGAGAAGGGGGAGGGAAACTCGTGTTCAACGGGGCGGAGCCTCGTCCGGCCGCTCTGGCCGGCGCGCTTGATCACCCCTTTCACGGCGGCCCCGTATCCCGTGC
>CADCTO010000176.1 GCA_902805585.1 uncultured Armatimonadota bacterium
GGTCTCGCCCTGGAGCGCATCACCCGGGAGCACCGGGGCAAGACGGTCGTGATCGTGACGCACGGCGGCGTGATCGACGTGTCGTTCGTCCACTTCTTCGGGATGAGCGCGCTGCGCGTCCCGCCCGCCGGCTTCCTGACCCGCAACACGTCGCTCACGCAGTGGCAGGAGGAGCCGCACCGCGCCGGCACGCGCTGGCGTCTGGTCCGCTACAACGACGACGCGCATCTCGCCGATCAGGAGCGGGGAGCGTGGCTCCGCTGGGAAGACTTCGACGCCAAAGCGAAGGCCGAGCGCGCCGCGAGCGAAAAGCCGGCCGTGCCCGTGCCCACGGAGGAGCCACCCGCCGGCGCGTAAAGTCGGCCCTCGGGCGGGGTGGGTCCTCCTTGACCCGCCTCGCTTGTTTTTGCTATACTGCCCGCGACCAACGCAGCATTCGAGCGGCGGCAAAGGAGCGGCAGAGATGGCAGCGTACGAACCGCAAAAGAGCGATAAATTCACCTTCGGGCTGTGGACGCTGGGGAACCCCGGGCGCGACCCCTTCGGCGACGTGGTGCGCACGGGTTTCACGCCCGTCGAGATGGCGCAGGAGCTGGGCAAGCTGGGCGTGTACGGCCTCAACTTCCACGACAACGACCTGCTCCCGTTCGGCGCCTCGGTCGGGGAACACGACCGGATCATGGCCGAGTTCAAAAAGGCGCTGGATGACAACGGGCTGCGCGTCCCGATGGCGACCACGAACCTGTTCTTCCACCCGGTCTTCAAGGACGGCGCGTTCACCAGCAACGACCCCCAGGTGCGCGCCTTCGCCTACCAGAAGGTCATGTATTCGATGGACCGCGGGGCCGAACTCGGGGCCGAGATCTACGTGTTCTGGGGCGGGCGCGAGGGGGCGGAGGTGGACGCCAGCAAGGACGCCGTCACCGCCGTCAAGCGCATGCGCGACGCCATCAACTTCTTCTGCGAGTACAGCCGCGAACAGGGCTACAACTACAAGCTCGCCCTGGAAGCCAAGCCCAACGAGCCGCGCGGCGACATCTACCTGCCCACGACCGGGGCCATGCTCGGCTTCATCGCCACGCTCGACCACCCGGAGATGGTGGGGGTGAACCCGGAGTACGCCCACGAGACCATCAGCGGCCTGAACTTCTACCACGCCGTCGCCCAGGCCGTCGACGCCGGCAAGCTGTTCCACATCGACCTGAACGGCCAGAAAGTGGGCCGCTTCGACCAGGACCTGCGCTTCGGCCAGGAGGACTACAAGACCAACTTCTTCCTGGTCCGCCTGCTGGAGAACAGCGGCTTCCAGGGCATGAAGCACTTCGACGCCCACCCGCTGCGCACCTCGGACCGTGACGACGCGCTCGCGTTTGCGCGCGGGTGCATGCGCTCGTACCTGATCCTGCGGGAGAAGGCGCAGCGCTTCGACGCGGACCCGGAGGTCAGGGAGATCCTGGCGCAGATCCATGCGGGCGACGCGGAACTGGAAGAACACCTTTCCGGCTACTCGCAAAACAAGGCGCAGGCGCTCAAGGGCCGGCGCTTCGACCCGGACGCGCTCGCTTCCAAGCCGCTCCCCTATGAGCGGCTGGACCAGCGGCTGTTCGATATCCTGATGGGAGTCGCCTGAACGTATCCCAAGATGGAGTAAAAATCAAAGCGGCCGGGCACTACCTGTGGACCGACCGCTTTTTTTGTTTTTCTTGAAACAAATGTTGAGACCGCATCCTCTAACGATACGATCCTGTGGCGGTTGCCGCAAGCAATTATGGCTTCTCGGCGGCTATTCGCGCTTGTGAATAGTTAAAGAGGCTTTACAAAGCCGGTACGTTTGCGGTACAATCTGCCGACTTGCGGCGGTGCAGGACGCGAAGAGCGCTGCGCCGTGACGTGAGAAAACCCAATGGGAGGAATTGCTATGCGACTACTGAGCAAAGCGGCTCTTGCCGCCCTGCTCGCTCTCGGCCTCGCGACCGTTGGCCGCGCCGAGCCCGTCAATCCGCTGCTGCCCGTCACGGGCACCCGCGAAGTCTCCGTGCGTGGGATCTTCCAGTTCGAGCCGGGCGACCTTTTCCAGATCGACGGCCGCTACGGCCCGTTCCTGAACCCGAACCTTCAGGTGGGCGCCGAGTTCGGCTACCGTGATCCCGAAGGGGGCGACTCGACCACCAGCCTCGGCGCGTTCGCGAACTACCACTTCCCGGGCGCCAGCGCGACGCTCCCGTACGTCGGCCTCTTCCTCGGCTATGTGGACGCCGGCGGCAGTGACGGCATCGGGTACGGCCTCCAGGCGGGGGTGAAGCACTTCCTGAACTCCACGGTCGCGGCGAACGCCGAACTCCAGTACCGGGATTCGGATGAAGCGGGCGCGGAAAATTCCATCGGCATCGTCTTCGGCCTGTCGATCTTCCTGCGCTAAACCCGCGAGTTCTGAAAACAACAGCACTGGGCCGCGCGGCGAACGCCGCGCGGCCTTTTTGGTGTCGCTTCGACCCGCCGCGGTACAATAGCGTCGTGGATGAATCGCCGCTTGACGTGCTGATCGTCGGGGCGGGCCCCGCCGGCCTCGCGGCGGCCTGCGCCGCCCAGGATGCGGGCCTGTCCTACCTCGTGCTGGAGCGGCAGGGGATCGTGCAGTCGCTGGTGGAGCACCCGCAGCAGATCCGCTACTTCTCGCCCGCCGACGAAATGGCGATCGGCGGCGTCCCGTTCTTCGTGCGCGGCGGGCACAAGCCGACCCGGGAAGACGCGCTCGCCTACTACCGTGCGGTCGCCTCCGCGCGCGGCCTCCGCGTCGCCACCTGGGAAGAGGTCGCGGACGTGGAGCGCGTGGGCGAGGCCGGCGCCGGCGGGCACTTCCGGGTCCGTTCCGTGCGTCGTGTGGCGGGGGAAGGAAAGACGCGGGATCACCGCGCCCGCTTTCTGCTGGTCTGCGCGGGCACGTTCCCGAACCCGAAGCGTCTGTGCGTCGTCCCCGGCGGCGATCTGCCCAAAGTCTTCGCGAAACTCGACGACCCGACGCCGTTCTGGGGCCGGGACGTGCTCGTGGTCGGCGGCGGCAACTCGGCGGCCACGGCGGCGATGACGCTGGCGGAAGCGGGCGCGAGGGTGACGCTCGCGATGCGCCGCCCGCCCGCCGATTTCCAGAGCCATTTGCGGCCGTTCATCGTGCGCGACCTTTTGATCATGGCCGGGGAGAAGCGGCTTGAACTCCACACCGGCGTCCGCGTCGCGCGCATCGACCCCGAAAGCGTGCGGCTCGTGCGCGTCGCCTACGGAGAGGCGCCGCCGGAACGGGGCGCCGACGACGACGTGATCGACCTGCCGAACGACTTCGTCTTCGCGCTCATCGGCCACACCGCCGATGCCGCCTTCTTCGCCCGGCTGGGCGTCCCGCTCGCGGAGGACGGCCTGCCCGTGTACGAGGAGGAGACCGCCGAGACGACGGTCCCCGGCCTCTTTATCGCCGGATCGCTGTCGCGCGCGAACATCATCCTGGAGTCGCGCCGCCGTGCCGTCGAGATCGTCGCCCGCATCGCGGCGCGGCGCCCCGGACAGCCGTAGCGCCGTGCGGCGGCGCTACGGCTGCCGCTCGAATGCCGGCCCGTACGCCCCCGCTTTCATGTTCTGTGAGCCGATCTGTTTCGCCAGGCGGCCCGTGGTGGAGCCTCCGTAGATGTAGGTGAAGGAGACCAGATCGCGATCGGGCGACGCGTTCCGCGGGGTCTCCGGCGGCGTGCGCCGTGAATCGGGCGGGCTGTAGTCCACGCGCACCCGGGAGCCTCCCAGGTCCGCCAGGCTCGGCGGCTCGGCGGCCGGTCGCTGGCCGAAGGTGAGCGCGACGAACTGTTGCTGCTGCGCCAGCGGCATCCGCTCGAAAGCCAGGCCGCGGTCGCTCGAAGCGGCCTCCTGCTGCGTCCGGGGGAACCCCGCCAGGAAGCGCCAGTGCGGGCGCAGTGTCTGATCACGCACCAGGCCCCACTCCTTCAGACCGAAGAGTGTCTCCGCCCCCTCCGCCATGCCGCTGGAATCGAGCTGCGCGTCGGTGAGCCGCGCCATCTCGGCGAGATCGCCCAGAGGGGACGTGCCGCCGTGGCGGCGGCGCCCGGCGGCCCACCGGGTCAGCAGGTGGTTGGGCACCTCTTTGAGCCGGTCGTTGAAGAACCCGGCGCTGCGGAACGTGAGCCAACCCCCGTCCCGGTTCCAGCGCAGGTGCAGGCCGTCCGCGATGCGGTTGAGCGCGTCGAAGGTCGTCATCGCCGCCGCGCCCGTGACCGTGGCGGCCTCGGGGTCGTGGAGCCGGGTGTAGTAGTCGCCGATGACGTCCCGGCCGGTCGCGCGGTGCACGGCTTCCAGGACCTCGGCCGTGGTCACCCTGCGCCGTCCCGCCGCCGTCGCCGCCGGCCGGCTTCCCGCACCGCCGCCCTCGTTGTCGCCGCTGATGCCCTTGTCGGCCGCGCGCGGCTCGATGGTGGCGGGGCGCCGCAGGCCGGCGTCGCCGGCCAGGTGCGCGTTGGCCTCGGCGTTCCGGGGCGCGCGCACGCTGGGGCTGACGCCGACGGCGAGGACCGCCTGTGTCGACCATCCGCTGCCCGATGCCGTCCGTCCGCCGGCGTGCCCCTTCAGCACGAACTGCCCCAACTCGCTCCGGTCCATCTCCAGGCTGGCGGAGGCGCGGACACCCGGGACGGCGACCGGCGGGATGCCGTTCGGGACTCTTTCCTTGCTGCCCACCCGCATCCCCCGGCCGTTCGCGAACAGTTCGACGCGTGTGGAGTCCTGCGATTCCAGCACCCCCTGCGCCACGTCCCCGGGCAGTTCCTGCCAGTCCTCACCGGCTCCCGAGCCGAACCGGAGCGTTTGCCCGTTGCGCAGCGCCGTCATCTCCTCGCCCGAGAGGCCGAAGTAGAGCCGTGCCGGCCCCCATCCCGGCCCGCCCAGCGCCTGGAGCACCTTCCCGGCGTCGCCGCCCGCGGAGCGGGCCATCTCGCGTGCCTGTTCCGGAGAAAGGTCGAGATGCCTGCGGTACTGCTCCATCTCGTTGTCCAGGGCGAGCAGGGCCTCGTTGCGGTCGCGGTTGCGCAGCTCCTCCTCCACGAGCTGGGCGCGGAGGGGCTGCGTGAGCGTGTACCCGTAGGCCCCTTCCTCGCCCCGGCGCTCCCAGGTGAAGCCGAAGAGTCTGCTGATCTGGCGCATCAGGTCGCGCAGGGGCTTGTCCTTGCAGAAGACCGTCACCTTGTCGTCGGCCACGCTCCGGCCCGCCCGCAGCCGGACGCCCGTTTCCGCCGTCAGCCGTTCGCACAGGTCGGCGAACGCTTCGCCCTTTGCGGCCACGCTGACCGTGCGGATCAGGCGCGCGTCGACGACCGCCGCCTCGCGCCGGTACGCCGCGACCGCCGTCGCCATCGCCTGCCGGTCGCTGCTCGCCACGCGCGGGAACGGGATGAAAACGAACTCGCCGTCCCCGCCGCGCACCGAGCGCCGCAGGCGTTCCGCGAGTGCGAGCGTGTCGTCCTCCGGCAGCCGCGCCCAGCGCCCCAGCGAGGCCGCGGGATCGGCGTTGATGTAGGCCAGGTCGTCGCCGGCGGGGGCGGCGGGGGGCGTCTTCCGGACGATGCGGGGCGCGGCTGCCGGCGAATCGACGGAAGGGCGGCCGGGAAAAGGCCCGGTCCCCTGGTCCCGCACCGGGCGGTTCCCTGGCAACGGCGTTTCTTTTTCACGAACGTCCGGCCGCGTGCCCGTCCGGCGCGCTCCCGTTGTCGGGCTGCCGGCGTCCTGACGTGCGACTCGCGCGGGTCCGGTCGTTGGTGGCTCCTCGGTCTGTGCGGGCAGGCCGCTGCCGCCCCGTTGAGTCAGCATCACGCCGGCGCCAGCGGCGACCACGACGGCGGCCGCGCCCCCGAGGGCCGCGAGCGCGGGGAGCCGGGACCCCCGCCGCTCCACCGGCGGCGTCCGCTGCTGCCCCGCGGCGCCCCAGCTCCGGACGGCCCGGTGTGCCAGCGAGGGCGAGACGGGGGCGATCGGCAGGGCGCGCCGCGCCTCGCGCACCTCGCCCAGAACGGTGTCGAGCGCCCGCGCGAAATCGCGGCACGGGGCGCACGCGTCCAGGTGCGCCGCCAGCCGGCGCGCCGTCTCCGGGGTCAGAGCCTCGCTTCGCCGGACCGATACGGCCCGCTGGGCCTGTCGGCAGTTCATGCTTCTTCTCCTTTGCCTGCCGCCTCACGCCGCCGCCAGTTGGCGAGGTCGCGGTGGGCATAGAACAGCTCGTTTCGGACCTGGCGCTCGCCCCAGCCCATCGTGCGGGCGATCTCGGCGACGCTCCAGCCCTCCTGTTCCTTCATCAGGAAGACCGCGCGGCGGCGGGGCGGGAGCCTGCCCAACGCTTCGGCGACCCGCAGGCTATGCAGCAGCGCCGCCTCGGGCGAGCGTTGGGGCGCGGGGGCTTCTTCGGCGAGGTCGCTCCACGGCGCCGTCGCCGGGCGCCGGGCCCGTTTCCACTCGATGCACAGGTTCACGGCGATGCGCGTCAGCCACGTGCGGGGGCTGGCGTCGCCGCGGAAGGTGGGGAGGGCGCGCAGGGCGCGGAAGAAGGTCTCCTGGACGGCGTCGTCGGCGTCGTCGGGGTGGCCGAGCATGCCGCGGCAGAGCGCCCGCAGCGGCGGTTCCTGTTCGGCCAGCAGGTGCTCCAGGGCGTCCCGGTCGCCCGTCCGCCACGCCCGGAGCAGCGCCGCCGCCGCGGCGCTGCTGCCATCCCCCGTTCCCGTCACCCTGTCGCCTCCGGTCACGATCTGCCAACCCTGTGCTCTCGCCTGCGGCATCGGCTCCTCCTGGTCCTTCGATGGGATTAGATGAACGCGGGGTCAGAATCCAACACGGGGGAGTCGAATTACTCGCCGGAAGGGAACGAGAAGAGGGCGCCGCTGCGGCGGCGCCCTCTTTTTCCTGCGGTCATGCGCGAAGCCGGTGACGGCGTGCGGCTACATCCCCATGCCGAACGGAAGCTGCATGCCCCCGCCGCCCGACTTGACGTCGAACGTCCGCACGTCGTCGGGCATCGAGGTGTACTGCGCCCGGAGCGTGTCGAGGGAGGTGTTTGCCTGGGCGTAGGCGGCGTCCACGTCGATCGAGCCTTCGCGGGTGCCTTTCTGCCGGTACAACTGGGCGAGCGCGTCCGCCGACATCGGGGTGGACTGGCCGCCCGCTCCCTGGATCGACTGCAAGGCGCTGATCAGCGTGCCGTGCAGCGCGCTCATGCGCGCCACGCCGCCGACCAGGGCCTGGTTATAGGTGGTGGCGAGCGGCGCGCAGGCGTCCGGGGGCGTTTTCTGCTGGAACAACTGGGCCGCGGCGTTCCAGTCCTGGATGACCTTGCCGATGCCGGCGACGGGGTTGTTTTCCGGTTTCACGGGCTCGGGATTGCCTTCGGGGTCGGCGTTCAGGAGACTTTCGAGCGCGCCGGTGGTCGCCTTCTGCGTGAAGACGGTCAGCTCGGCCATGCCCCGGTATTCCAGGTTCTGCCGCGCCGCCTCGAACTGCTTGAGCCAGCGCAGATAGGCGATGACATCATCCGGCATCGGGTTTTCCGCGGTCCGGGGGGCCTGGACGACGGGCGCGGGGGGCGCCTGCGGGGCGGGGGCGTTCATGACCGGCGCCTGCGGCGCCTGAGTCGGCGGCGCGCTCAGGACGGCGGCCGAGCGCCGTTCGGGCGTGGGGGCGGCCAGCAGACCGGAAGCCCTGAACAGCAGGAACGCGGCGACGGCGACGAGGGCGGTCCCGCAGCCCACGGCAAGCGCGACCTTCCGCTTCCCCGCGTCCGTGCTTGAGGGTCCCGGCGCGTCCGACAGGCCGCGCGCCGACGCCTGCCCGCCGCCCATCGTCCCCGCGCCGCCCGGCGACGTGGCGCCGGGCGGCGGAGGCAGGGCTATGGCGCGCCCGCACAGGGCGCAGAACCGCGCCGCCGCGTTCAGATCGCTTCCACATCCCGGACATTTCGCCATGGTCGTCTCCTCGCTTTAAGACGGCGCGAGCGGGGCGTTAGGTTCCTCAACGGATGGACACGTCGGGGCGCCAAAGGTTACACGGGTCGTGAAGGCACAAGGAGCCGGTACGATGACGCCCCCGCTCCCCGCGCCTCCCCGGCAGCGGGGACACCGCCCCGGCTCCCGGGCCTCAGCCTTGGCTCACACCTGCTCCCAGGCGCGGTTTTTCGAGGAGCGGTCCACGGCGTCGAGGACCTTCTGGCAGGCCAGGCCGTCGGCGAAGTCCGGGTGCGTCGGGCGGCCGGCGGCGAAATCGTTGAGCACGTCGTGGAAGAAGTTGATGAACGTGTGCTCGTAGCCGATGATATGACCCGCGGGCCAGTAGTTGGCCGTGTAGGGGTGCGGGTTGTCGGTCGTCTGGATGACGCGGAAGCCGCGCACGTCTTCGGGGTCGTCGGCGTTGTAGTATTCCAGCTCGTTCATGCGCTCCATGTTGAAGACCAGCGAGCCCTTTTCGCCGTTGATCTCCCAGCGGCTGTGGTTCTTGCGGCCCGGAGCGAGGCGCGTGGCCTCGAACGTGCCCAGGGTGCCGCTGTCGAAGCGCGCGATGAAGATCGAGGAGTCGTCCACGGTCACCTCGCCCATCTGGTCCGAGGCTTTGCCTCCCAGGCGGTCGTCGGACTCGGCGAGCAGGGGGCGCTGCTTGATGAACGTGTCGAGCATCCCCGAGACCTCGGTGATCGGCCCGACCAGGTAGTGGGCGATGTCGATCAGGTGGGCGTTCAGGTCCCCGTGCGAGCCCGACCCGGCGACGTCGCCCTGCAAACGCCACACGATGGGGAAGTTCGGGTCCACGATCCAGTCCTGGAGGTAGACGCCGCGGAAGTGGAACACCTTGCCGATGCGGCCCTCCGCGATCATCTTTTTGGCCAAGGCGATGGCCGGGATGCGGCGGTAGTTGAAGCAGACGGCGTTCGGGACGTTGTTCTCCCGGGCCGCGCGCAGCATCGCTTCGGCCTCGGGGACGGTGTTGGCGAGCGGCTTCTCGCAGACCACCATCTTGCCGGCGTTGGCGGCGGCGACGGCGATCTCGGCGTGCGAGTTGCCGGGGGTCACGATGTCGATCAGGTCGATGTCGTCGCGTTCGAGGAGCTTGCGGTAGTCGGTCTCGTAGCTCTCGAAGCCGAACTTGTCGGCCGCGGCCTTGACCTTCTCCTCGCTCCGGCCGCAGAGCGCTTTCAGGACCGGCTCGGCCTCCAGGTCGGGGAAGAACTTGCCGACCTGCCGGAAGGCGTTGGAATGCGCCTTGCCCATGAACTGATAGCCGACCAGGCCGATGTTGATCTTGCGCGCGGCGCCTGCCATGTTCCTATCTCCTCCGTCGGATGGTGTGTTAATTCGGGGACTCTGCCTGCCTCAGAGTACGTGTGGGGAGCCGGAAAATCCTCCCAGGGGTGTAGAGCCTGCCTCAGTCAAGGCTATTGCGTTCTCCGCTTCTCTGCTCCGGTTCCCCCGCTTCGTCCAACGGGTACCTGCCTCACCGGTGCGAGGCCCGGAGTTGTAGCACAATCCAGCGTCCCACAACGACAACCACTAGCAGGGTTCGCGTCTGGT